>JBGOYO010000095.1:0-8778 GCA_041479715.1 Anaerolineae bacterium | reverse complement strand
CGCGGTAATCGCTGGAATTAATCCTGACAACGTGTCTCCTGTGTCAATCGTGGAGGCAGCCTTATCCAAGCTTCGAGTAATCAACCCTGCCTTGCAAGTGACTATAACAGCCGGAAAGGAAGGCAGCTGGAGCTGGGACAGGAAAAGCCTCAGCTTTCTACCAGCTTTTCCATCCCGTATGGTCAGCACGGCCGGCGCAGGAGATGCATTCCTGGCTGGTGTGATTATCGGTCTGGTGGCAGACCTGCCTCTCCCTCAGGCGCAGGAATTTGGCACCCTGGTGGCGGCACTCTCAGTGACCTCCCCCCACACGATCAACCCCGAAATCGACCGCCAGTCTTTACTATCGTTTTCTTCCGAATTCTCTCTCACACTTTCTGATCCAGTAAAGCAGCTGCTTCAATATTAATCATAAAAGAGATCTCACAAAACCAGCTTTCATCAGCCAATTGATTACGACAACCAGAACCCGTGAGCAAACGCCATGACGATTACTCTCAACATTGACCACACCGAGATTGAGCACCGTAAAGACATCTACAGGCGCAGTTTCGACTACCAACCGGTCGATCACCTGCCCGTTTTCATCTGGGTGCAGGGTCCCACCTCTATGGAGCACACCATACGCTGGGAGCTGGAGAGCAGCGATAACCAGCTCGCTGCTAATCTGGCCTGGATCGAACGCTCCCTGCGCATATTGCCCGATGACTATATCCCCGTAGTGCGCATCACTCAGGGCTACCTGACCGTAGCGACGATGTTCGGCTGCCAGGTTCACTGGAGCGAGGACCCGAACCAACCGCCGGGGGTGATGGAGCACCCGATTAAAGATTTAGACCAGGTTTATAGCCTGGCGCGCCCAACCCTGGATCTTGGGTGGATGCCGGAGAACTTACAGCGGATGCGACTATTTGCCAGGAATCTACCACCTGACGTATATTTAACTGGGGTCGATATTGGTGGGCCGCTCAACAACATGAAAGACCTGATCGATACCAACTTGTTTTATACCGCCTTCTACGATGATCCCCGCGCCGCTCACCACCTGCTCGCCTTGCTCACCGAGGTTCAACTGGAGGTGATGCAGGCATTAGTGACCGTAGCCGGAGGCGACCTAAGACGTTTTGCCAGCCTGGATTTCGACCCAATCTGGCATCCCACGAAGTACATCAGTTTCTGCAGCGATGATGTATGTGCCACTCTCGGCCCGAAGACGTTCGAGGAGTTCAGCCTCCCATACAACGACCGGATATATGCGCCGTGGGGCAGTGGTGGACTACATAATTGTGGTCCTCATCCTTGCAAAGTCATGTATACCCGCCACCGGCGACCGGTGAAGTATCTCAACTGCTCCCACCACTACAGCCAAAAGGATTACCCTGCCCTGAGGGAGATCTTCGCCGGGTGGGGAGTGATCGAACCGATGTTTGACATGGGAGAGGGCGCTGAAGAGATATTAGCCGGCTACAGCCAGATGATGGAACACTTGGTCCCCGATACAATCGCCATCCCGATTTGCATCGTGGACAGTAATTGGAGCGACAACGACATCACTGATCTCTACTATGATATGCGCAAGATAAGTGAAGAGTATGCCCACAACATGCGCTGGGCGAAATAGATAGATCGAATCGTGTTCGTTTAGCGCCGCTTCCTCGTTCTATTTCCGACTTTGCCGGAATACCTGAAAGTATGTGCGGCGAACCAGGTAATTCAGACGCCAATTGGCGCTACACTCCAGTCAATGTTAATTGGATAACGGGGGAAATATCAGCTCTACCGATGGTGATGTGTTATCGACATCCCAATAGGGTTTGTGTAAATCATTTAACAGCTCCGGCGACAAGGCCTTCAACAAACAACCTTTGGCCAAAGAGATACAACAAGACCATTGGTATTGTGGCGATCAGTGTGCCCGCCATGATCAGCGGTTCGTTTACCGTGAAGTGTCCCTTGAATAGTGTCAGACCGGGCATCAGGGTCTTGTGGCTTTGGTCTTGGAGAAACACAAGAGCGATCAGCAGCTCATTCCAAACGAACAACGCATTGACCACAATGAGCGTTACCAATGCAGGAGTGGACAATGGCAAGGAAATCCGCCAGAAGATATCCAAATTGTTGCAGCCGTCGATAGCTGCGGCGTCGAACAACTCGGATGGCAAGCTGCGAAAGAAACTGACTAACAGGTAGACCGAAAACGGAATCAGTAGGCCGCTGTAGATGATAATTACCGAAGGCAGCTTGTTGATCAGGTTGATGTTCACCATCAACACGAACAGTGGCAGGATCAGGACAGCTGGGGGAATAACCATCAGTGCGATCATCATATTGAAATAAAACGTACGGCCGGGGAAACGGAAACGCGCGATGGCGTAAGCCGCGAGTGCCGATACACTCGTCGTGACTACCAGACTGGCGATTGTGACAATGACGCTATTCCCAAACCATAAAGGGATTTGCCCTTTGATGAGCGCATCGGTTATATTCTGAAACGTGAACGGGCTGGGCAGCCCGAACTGGTTATGCAGCCAATCCGGGCGGGTTTTAAAGGCCGTGACAGCCATGTAATAAACCGGGTAAATGGAAAAAATACTGAAGATAATCAGGATGATCTGCTTGGGGAAGGAAGCCAGCAGATTTTTAATAGGCAAGCGACTCTTAGGTATTCTCATACGCTCTCATCCAGGGAACGACGGCGCAGTCGCAACTGTAAAATAATCAAAACAGTGGTTACCATTAATAGAACAACAGCCAAAGCGGAGGCTATGCCTGGGGATCGAAAGGCAAAGGCGTGCTTCCAAATGTAGAATTCCATCACCGTCGATGCAAAACCCGGTCCCCCACCGGTCATCGTAAATACATAAGCAAACACCCAGGAAAGCATGGTGATCAATTCGACTACGATAAAGAATTCAATCACTCCGGAAAGCTGCGGCAGGGTCACATGGATATGTTTTTGCCAGAAGTTGGCCCCGTCGATCTCTGCTGCCTCCAGGATCTCCTTTTCCAGAGACATTAAGCGCGCCAGGAACAGGACCACGCCAAAACCCATCTCGCGGTAGATGATCACAACACTCAAGGATGGTAGAACCCATTTGATACTCCCCAGCCAGTCCTGAGCCAGGAATGCCAACCCTACGTCTCTTAACAAGGTATTGATGATTCCATTCAGACCGAGTAGATACACAAACGTCATACCGACAACTGGAATAGCCAGGATATAGGGCATGAAAATGATGCCGCGATAGACTACCCAGCCCCGCACATGCTCGAATAAAAGGATCGCGATCAGCAAGGACAATACGGTCAGGATCGGTACGCTCAACAACAGCTTACCGTTGTTGCCGAGGGCTTGCCAGAAGACCGGGTCCTGGAAAACTAAACGATAATTGGTAATCCCAACCGTTTTGATGCCGTTGGCGTTATTCTGCAATAGGCTTGTGCGGAAGATATCAATGATCGGATAAAGAAAAATGATAACGATCAGAATCGTGGCAGGGGCAAGATAGATAAAAGGTTCGATCTTGCGGAAAGTAATTCCGGTTCTAGACGACATTATTTTTATAAATCATATACTTCCCATCATTGGGAAATGGAGGCTCTCCCGTATTGGCCGGGAGAGCCTCGAATACAAAGCTTTATTGCTTCCAGTTTTGCCAGTTGGTTAATTCATCCGGATGCTGGTTGCGCCAGGTTTCAGCGGACCGCTGCCACAGGGCAGCTGCATCGGCTGGAGTACCACTCTGGGAGAAGATCATTTGACCAGCGGGTAAGTCGGCTTCGCTGTCAATCTGACCAGGTAGGAAGTTCTCCAGCCAGACCTGAGGACCGGTCGTCTCCCACTCCATCATTTGCTTGAGCACAGGGTCAGTGACCACACTGCGGTCGAAACGTGAATCTGCAGCGATTACTCCCGTATGCGTGTACCACGAGCTGAGTCTGTCTGGAGTATGCAAGAAGGTGAGAAAATCTGCGGCTTGCTGCGGATGGGCGCTCCACTTGGTGACGAAGAAGGAGATTGACTGGGTTGCATTGCCGGTTTCAGCCATTTTTCCGGTTCCATACGATGGTGTACGCATTACACCAACCTTGTCCGCACCCAGGTCAGTCAGGGCTTGTTTGATCATGCCGTCGGTTCCCCATGACATAGCACCCTTGCCTTGCGAGAAGGCTTGTGCACCCTGGGAGAGGTCCAGCGACATCACGTCCTGATTGAAATACCCTTTCTTGACCATATCATCCAACGCACTGTACCAGCCGGTATAATGCGGGTCGGTGAAATCTGCTTTCCCGATGATAGCCTGGCGCAGGTCGTCGGTCGAGTCGAGCCCCTGCATCCCAACATGGGAAAACCACCAGGCGCCATTGTAGCCATCCTTGTCACCAGCGACGAAGGGGGTGAGGCCTGCCGCCTTGATTTTTTCGCAAGCGGCCATGAATTCATCCCACGTCCAGCGTCCATTGGTAGGAGCGGTTACTCCGGCTGTGGCGAACATGTCCTTGTTATACATAATCTCAATGCCGATCAGGTACATGGGAGCCGCCCAAACTTTCCCATTGTAGGTGTTCTCATTAGTGTTCAGCCAGTTCTTCATTTCATCGGCCGAAGCATAATCGCTGATCGGGGCGACCGCGTCCTGCCAGACAAAGCCTAGAACCGGGCCGGTGGCCCACTGTGAGGCGATGTCAGGTCCGCTCTTGGCAGTCACCGCTGACTGGAAGGCGCTGATCAAGGTGTCCGTCGACTGCGGAACAACATTGATCGTGACGTTGGGATTGATCGTTTTATAGGCTGCTACCGACTCGGTCATCCAGGCATCCGCGCCCGGCGCGTCCGACTCAGCCCAATACCAGAAGGTCAGATCGACCTTTTCGTTCGAACCACTGGTCGTCTGGGTAGCCTTGGCACCGCATGCCACCAGGACAATGGATAGGATCATCAAGACACTTAAAACACGAAGGCTAATTTTCATATCAAGTTCTCCTCTATTGCAATGTTGGTTTTGAAAATCAAATTATTTACTGAAGCTGAGAAATTCAGGCAAGCTCACCTCCTTCTGGTTCATCGGGCTTGACCAAGTTTATAAAAATTGTTAGGGTTGTCAAAAAGGATTTGCTCGATCATCAATAGTGCATCATCGCGCGAAAAATAACCTTCGGATATTTTTTCTGCTAGGGCAGTGGCCAGCACGTGTCGGAAAGCCAGCAGCGAAGCATAACTTTCCTCCGGGGTCCACGTGTCGCAGCCCCAGAATAGTCGCTCAGCAGTGGAACGTTCGATCAACTCATGCAACATGGCGATGCCCCCCCGGGTTGAGATGATCGGGAGCATGCTCAAGTCGGGCGAGACGTTAGGGAATTTGTCAACCAGCATGCATATGTCCTGAGTCCAAGGATAGCTGCAGTGGAGCAGGACGAATCGCGTGTGGGGGAACTTCTGAACGGCTTCCTGAAGTTGACCGGCGTTCGTCCGGTATGCCTGGCCCATGCCGGTATGAATCTGGACAGGCATTTGCTCCTCAGCTGCAATCCGGCAGATTTGGAAAAACAGGTAATCCTGAAATTTTTTTATGTCCTGTGCATCGATGCCTTGGAGCGATTTATTCGAGTTCGGATCCGGAGCATTGGACATGAGCACCCTCTGCTTCCCAGGTTGCATTATCATAGCCGGCTCTCCGCCGGATGCGGATACCAGATTGGAAAAAGACAATCTGGCTTGATCCAAGCCTACCTCACAAAAGTCCAGACCCCGATCATAGGCGATCGGGATTTTCAGCGCCACGCAGCCTGAGGCTTTGTGTATCAGAATGGAATCCCGCACCCAGTCAACATACTCGTCCAGGTCGAGGATGAAGGGGTGCGGGTAGAGTCTATAGGGATTGTTTCCGTCATGATCGGAAGCCTGGGGAGAATAGCCAAAGAAGAAGGAGTTGACGCGGAAGCTGGGCACAAAGAGATCCGGGAAACCATTGTCGCTGCCAGGGTCCCAGTAAGCATCCAACACCATGCGCCGATAGTTGCAGCATCCGGTCAGGATATCCCACGGGTGGGATGGGATCTGGTAGGCAGCCTGGATCCGGTTACTCCATTCTTGCCAGGTTGCACCGGTAAGCGGCTGAGTCTTGCTATAAAGCTGCTGCAAACTTTTCTGCAGCCAGACAAAGAATGAGTTGAAACGCACCTTTTCGAGCAGGTTCTGGCGTGATTGAGCTGAACCATCCCAGGGCACGCCGCACCAGTTCACATAAGTGTTCCGCAGCAAGGTTTCGAGGTCGAATCCCTGGTAGTCCTTTGCTGGAAGCTGGTGGCAATGGGTGCTGATCTTCGGGTGGCTCTCAATAAACGCCGCCAACTCAAAATAAAGATCCTGGGGAGAATTGGTTATTGAAGTCCGAACCACTTTATTCTGTTTGACCCCCATACGCTACCAAGTCGCACAAATCACCCTGTAATGTTGAACTGATAAACCCAGTGGAGGCTGCCAGGTCGTTTATTAACATGCATCATCCGCCAGCAAGAAATGCACTAAATCTACCTTTCGATCACATACTTTTCTGGAAGTATAAGTTTGAAGCTCCGAAAACAATTGTTATCGGAGAATTATAAGTTAGATTAACACTCGCGTCAATTTCAATGAAAATATCTATTTTCAGAGGGCAGTTTATTTGCCAGCGATGGTACTGCGTAGTCCTGACGTTTAACCAGTTTGAAAAAGGACGGGATAATTCCACATGAATGAAAATATCGACGCATGATCGATGCTTCATTCCAATTTAGACTGGTGATTGTTATGGAGACTATGCAGTCCATGATAACCCGAAATAAATTTTCTAGGGTTACATCTGAAGATGGAGAATAAATTCCAGGCAAATCCAACAATGTTCGAAATAAAAGTTCATACCTATCTTCTTGGAAGGATGGTTAATGTATGTTTCTGATTTCAGGGACTTTGATATCATCGTAAACCGATATGTCGTGGTCGACAGTCTTATTCCAATGAGATAAAATATTGGTGCGTACTGCCGTACCTATTATATAATTCATCATTTGAACAATTCCTAGACAACTCCTCTCTCAGATGAAATCCTCGCAAAACCTTGCTTTTCACCCATGCGAATTAACCGATATCGTGATCTGCATACGAAATCGGTCTTCCTCTATCACAACGTCGGAAACATCATCTCAAAGAGAATCCAAAGTGGGAATTGGAATGACCGATTGAAACCCGCCGCAAGCCACGCCGATTCAAAGGCAGTGGATAAGGTGGTTTTTTCGGTGGCTTTAGCTGGAACCATTGAATATATTGTAGATAAATACTATAATAACAACATGTATGATACCTATCAACGGGATGAACATCGC
The DNA here is from genome assembly GCA_041479715.1 of Anaerolineae bacterium. Classification (GTDB taxonomy): domain Bacteria; phylum Chloroflexota; class Anaerolineae; order Anaerolineales; family UBA4823; genus FEB-25. The sequence goes on along the minus strand of JBGOYO010000095.1, from coordinate 1,416 downwards.
GTACACCGGATTGTGTACCATCTGGTATGGACACCCAAACGGCGTAAGGCTGTTTTAACCGGGGATGTCGCTGCAGATTGTAAGATCCTGATCGAACAGAAGTGTTCTGAAATGGGTTGGACGATCCTGGAACTGGCTGTACAGCCCGATCATGTCCACCTGTTTGTGCAAGCATGGCCTGTCACATCAGCAGCCGAGATCGTGAAAGAATGCAAGGGCCTAACCTCCCATGAATTGCGTCAGAAATATCCTGTTTTGAAACGACTGCCCTCCCTGTGGACACGATCCTATTTTGCTGCTACCGCAGGGAATGTCTCGGCAGAAGTCATCCAACGCTATATAGCAGCGCAAAAGGGGTTGTAATGATCCTGAAAACATTCAAGTACAGGCTTTATCCATCCAAAGCACAACAGCGTTTATTGGAGCAGACGGTTGAAACGTGCCGCCGATGGTACAACGCCTGCCTTGAGGAACGGAAGCTGGCCTGGGAAAGCGAACAAAAGAATGTGGGCAAGTTTGAGCAACTTGCTAAAGTGAAGGATTACCGCCGGGAAAATCTATTTGCCGCACAGCTTCATAGCCATATTTTGCAGGTCGTTGTTCAGGATTTAGATAAAGCCTTTCAGGCGTTCTTTCGGCGGGTGAAAGCTGGTGAAACTCCAGGTTATCCCCGTTTCAAGAGCCGTGACCGATTCGATAGTTATGGACTGAAAGAATACGGAAATGGGTTCAAGCTGGATGGTCGGCGGTTGCGGTTAACTGGGATTGGCCGGGTGCGCGTACGCTGGCATCGCCCGTTACAAGGCAAGATCAAAACCATTCGTATTCGTAGACAGGCCGGGGAATGGTACGCCTGTTTTGCCTGTGAGGTGGAAGAACAACCCCTCTCGCCAACTGGCAGAGAAGTTGGGATCGATGTTGGAATTCATCACCTGCTGGCAACCAGTGAAAACGAAATCTTTGATAATCCCCATTGGTATCGAAACGAACAACGCAAGCTAAGGGTGATCCAACGCCGAGTTTCGCGTCGTAAGTTGGGGAGTGCGAACCGTAGAAAAGCGGTGCTGGCCTTCCAATCCTGGCACGAACACCTATCTAACAGCCGAAGAGATTATCTTAACAAGCTGGCAAACCATATTATCGCTAATTATGATCGGATTGCTTTGGAAGATTTGCAGATCAATGGGATGGTTCAAAACCATCCTCTCTCGAAAAGTATTCTGGATGCAGGCTGGGGCTACCTGAAACAACGCCTGATAGACAAAGCGGCAGAAGCTGGTCGTCTGGTAGTTCTGGTAAACCCGGCCTATACATCTAAAGCTTGTTGCTCTTGCGGTACGGTTTTTGCCGATCTATCCCTGGCGGATCGTTGGTTGGATTGCGCTTGCGGCCTGTCGATGGATCGGGATGTTAATG
>JBGOYO010000094.1:0-8801 GCA_041479715.1 Anaerolineae bacterium | reverse complement strand
CCACACGCTCTGGCGACCCGGGCACTGCCAGGTACTCGCGCGGCTCATAGCCGCACGCCCCACCTTGATGATGCTTGCGCCACTCGTCCGGGTAGCCGGCGTCTGAATATGCCTTTATGATGATGTCAAAAATATCTCCCAGGCTCCTTCCAGGGCGAGTTGAACTAATGAAGGCGGCATCAACCCTGGCGCACGCATCCCCCTTGCGCTTCAGGTCATCCGGAAGGGGTCCAAAATGCACCAGCCGGGTGATTGAGCAGATCAGCCCATTTTTCCGTCCGCAAAGAATGAGCATGGCATACTTTTCCAACTTTTTTGCCGTGGGCAGCGGGTGGCGGTATGAGAAAATACGCTCATCCGTGGCAATAAGGTTGACGATCGCCTGCGCCCCTTGAGCTTCCGCTTCAGCTGCCAGGATTGCCGCGATCTGGTACTCGGTTTGATCAGGCTTTACCTTCTGGATGGACGCCTGCATGGCTTTGGCGCACACATCACTCAGCTCCCTGAAGCGTTGATCCTCTTCCGGGGTCAGGTTAACGCGCAACCTTGCCAGATCAGCTGACACGTCCAACACTCCGGTGAGAGGACCATCTGAGCCAAGCGTCAGACCGCGGCTCAACTCCATGATATCAGGCAGGCTCGTATGCCATGGAGACACCTTGAAATCCCAGCCCTGTGCGATGAGCTGTTCTTCCTTCTCAAGGCGGGGTGCTTCGATATTGCTGGTGATCAGATATTGATGGTCCTGGGTGATTAGTAATGAAGCCAACCCGTTCGTAGTAGCTGTATTGATATACGAAGATGCTCCGCAGGTTGCCCAGGCAAAACTTCCCGCGCTTTGCAGGTACAGACCGCCCAGATTATGACCGGTCATCCAATTCCGAATGATTTCAAGTTTGCGTTGTCCTTCGCTCACAATATCTCCTCTAAAGCCTTGGGAATACATTTGATTATCCGGTATAACCCAACCAGAAGCAGCCTGATGCAAGCTGCATCGATGGTTCTTGACCCATTGCAGAAAGGTCTACTCTACGCCCAGAACATTTCTCCCGGGCTTTCCACCGTGACTACCTCATGTAACGCCGCCAAGCCCTTTTGAACACCCTCATCGAACGACATCATCCCGTCTTCATGCTCGAGTGAGATTACGTGGTCATAACCGGTCATGCGTAAGACTGTTACGATATCCTTCCAAACTTTTAAATCATGTCCGTAACCGATCGTGCGGAAGGTCCACGAGCGGTGAGGGATATCGGTGTAATTCTTATGGTCATTGCAGCCGTTCACCGCCACATTATATGGGTCAACATAGCAATCTTTGGCGTGTACGTGGACAATCGCATCCCCCAGCTTGCGGATCGCTGCCACCGGGTCGACCCCGTTCCAGAACAGGTGGCTTGGATCGAAATTGCAGCCCATCGCCTCGCCGCACGCCTCGCGCATGCGCAGCATTGTCTCAACATTGTAAATAATCATACCCGGGTGCATCTCGACGCCGATCGAGACGTGATGGTCTTGGGCGAATTTCGCTGCTTTCTTCCAATACGGGATTGCCACCTGGTTCCATTGGTAGTCTAGTATCTCCTGGAAGTGTGGCGGCCAGGGGCAGGTGACCCAGTTGGGCATCTTATCCGTCGCTGATCCCGCCGGCAAGCCTGCCATCAAATTTACTGCGGGTACGCCACAGCTCTCCGCCAGGCGGACCGTTTTACGGAACAGCTCATCCGAGGCAATTGCAATCTCCTTGTTCGGATCGAGTGGGTTCCAATGGCAGCTAAACGCGCTGATGATCATGCCGCGCTTTGCGACCGCGTTTTGATATGCCTGCAGCTTTTCTTTGCTTGCCAGCAGCTCATCGATCGGGCAGTGATGAGCTCCGGGCAGCCCGCCGGTACCAATTTCAACCGCCGTGGCTCTGTAGGATAAGATCTTATCCAGGGCTTGCTCAAAAGGGAGTTGTTGAAAGATCACTGAAAAAACGCCGATGCGCATGGTTACTCCTCTTTGAAAAATGGTTAATAAGTATGCTAGATGAGCTTGCTCAGGTGTTCATAACTGCGGATGGCATCGGTGACCGTCCCGCATTCAACGCTGAAGACGATATTATTGGGGCTTTTTTTAGCAATCTCGATCATCCGCTTCCAATCCACCACTCCATCCCCACAGGCGCATCCGGTGGGGGTTCCGGTGACCTTACCGAGTTTCTCGTCGCTCTGCGCCATGCTGATATCCTTGGCGTGCAGATGAACAAGGCGGTCCACCACGTGTGTGAGCCACAGATATGTATCGGTGGTGCCTGCCAGGTAGCTGTTGCCGGTGTCGTAGTTGATCCCGATCGCCGGTGATTTCACCAGGGCATAGATGCTGTCCAACCCTTCCATGGATTTGGAGTACTGCTGGTGGGGTTCGAGACCGATTTTGATCCCGTGACGCTCTGCCACGCGCGCAGCTTCGGTGAGAGTATAGGTCATTAAGGTGTAATCCATCTCTTTCGTGGTCCATTCAGGTTTCGGACCCTCATCGGTATTCACCACTCCTGCACCTGCATCCGCCGCCCAGCGGATTGCCTGCTTGAGATATTCTACGCTGATCTCAGGCTTGCACAGTGGGGTATGGGCTGAAAGCCCGGAGAGTTTAATCTGATGCTTGTCGCACAATTCGCGCACCCACAACGGGTCATCGTACATGGAAACGCTGTGGAAGTAACCCGCCTCGCTTAATAATTCGCGTCCCCAATGCACCATCGGCTCGATATATTCATAACCAATTTCCGCTGCCTTCTCCACCCCCCAGGCGAAAGGCTTATCATGAGAGCGGATAAACTCCATGTTCACACCCAGATAGATCTTTCCCATTTTTCCTCCTACGATTCTCGAGTATGTGTCATCAAGTTATCAGGCTGCCAGGCGTTTGTTGGCATCTTCCACGAGGGGGCGCACAAATGCCAGACTTTTCTCAATCATGGGTCCACCCTGCCCTTCGCATTCCAGGCTGACGACCCCGTTATAACCGATGTCGACCAGGACATCGAAACATTTTCTGATATTGTCTTTATTGACGCCATCACCGATGGCGCATTGGCTGACCGCAATCCCCGTCAGCTCGCCGCGCAGGCTGGCCGCCAACGATTCGCTTACGTCCTTGACGTGGACATGGCTGACTTTATTCTGGAATTTTTTCAGGAAGGCCACCGGGTCTTGCCCGGCGATAAATGTGTTGCCCGTATCCATGTTCATGCGCAGGTATGGGCTATCGACGAAAGCCAGCATTTTCTCCATGAACTCCGGCTTGGTAGTGTAATAGCCGTGCGGTTCAATGTCGATGATCATTTTATAGCGTTCAGCAATCTCGATGATCTGGCTATATGCGCGTTTCATAATACTAAGAGCTTCATCATTTGAAACACCCTTCGGTGCAAAGCGGTCATCCGTGGTATCGATGTGATCGCATCCGGCTAGGTACGCCCAGCGGATCGTGCGGAGCACATATTCCACACCCAGGCTGGTGCCATTCGGTAAAGACATGGGGAAGGCAGCATCGATCTGGGAGAACCTAACCCCATAACTGGCGGCTTTGTCGCGCCACATCATTGGGTCTTCCCACATGGCAACGTGTGGCTGGTAGCCCAACCCATGGATCCAGCTTACCCCATCGATCATGCCGCATTCGATCCAATGGACGTCGTTCTTCTGCGCCCATTGCAGGCTCTGCTCAAAACTCCAATAACTGCTGTTGAAGGCGTCTGTATGAAAACCGATTTCAATCATTTGTGTTGCTCTCCTACCGGTGGAATTCCATATATTTTATTTGAGCCTGCTCGTTCATCGAGCAGGCTCAAATTTATACTTATTGAAAAACGATGTTACGGCATTACGTCTACATACTTGTTGATGTCGGGCTTCTGCCAGGCAGCCGGATAGTTGGTCATATCTTCACAACCGCACAGTGCATAGTGCAGTGGGGGCATGGTTGTATTGATATATTTATCCAAGTTGGATTGCACAACGTCTGGCTGGGGCATAACCCAGCTATGTTGGACAGTCTTGCCTTGCAGAAACATAACGGCAGACAATACGGCAGTGCGCCACTGGAAAGTCGGGAATGTAGGAGCGATGGCAGTCAGATTGTTAGCTTTCCAATACTGCAGGTAGTCTTCCTGATCCTCTCCCACCATGGCTTTCGGATAGGGCGCTCCGGCATCCTTGAAAGCTTCCAGGATGGTTACGGCTGTACCGCCAGCGTCCATCCAGACCGCATCGATATGGCCGTATTTTGCCAGGTAGTCACTCACCACGGTGCTGGCTTTGAAGGAATCATAGCCGACGAATTCCACACCGACCACGTTGAGCTGCGGGTTGGCTTCGAAAATCTTTCGAGCGGCACCCCAGCGTTGCTCCAGCACGTCCACACCGGGTAGGATGCGGAAGGCGAGCACATTTCCGCCCTGGGGCAGGTTGTCAACGATGAACTGGGCGCCGGAGATACCGAAGGCATAGCCACCGATGGTGCGCTCGGAAACAACCGGGCAGTCTGTTTGGGCATAGCGGTCAAACTGTACCACCGGCATAACCGCACAGGCTTTTTCAACAATGGGGGTTAGGGCTTCACTGGTGTTCGAGGCGACGATCAGGATATCGCATTTCCCGGGGGTGTTAATGATATCCTGGATGTCAGCGATCTGCTTGGCATCGTCACCTTGGGCATCCAGGTGATAGAAGTTCTTGACCAGACCCTCGGTGCGAAGCTGCTCAACCTGCTCGCGCATATCAATGTAACCCACCACACGCCAGGGATTGTTGACGCCCGCATTGGAGAAGCAGACGTTGTAGGGGGGTTTCTTCGCGGCAAAAGCAGCATACTGAGGAAATTTGCTGATGTCCGTCGCGGTGCTGTTATCAAGGTATTGCAGATAGATAGGATCGCTCGGATTCAGCGCTGCCATGGTCATATACTGCAAGGTTTTTTGATAATCGGCATCATTAAAGAACTGGGGAGCCACTTTGGCTGCATCCAATGCAAGACCGGGGTTAGCTGCGGCAACAGGTGCTGTTGTGGGAGCCGTGGTTGCAGCAACGGGGGCTTGGGTTGCCGGAGCCACGGTGGTAGCTGTCGTGCAAGCCGCCAGCACCATGCTAATGGCGACCAGCAATGTAACTACTAAAAACATACTCTTTTTCATTAGGAAATCTCCTCCGAAAATTTTTATTAAAAGATTTTGTGTTACCATACTTCGCTTAATTTACATTGGTTAATTTTTTATGTGCACCTCCTGTATCAATCCTGTTCTCGCCTTCAATTCTATCAAACGGTGCGGAAATGCGAGATAGTTTATTTTTTACTTTCTCTTCTGCGAAGTCAGACCAACATAAGCAACTGCACCAATAATGATCAAACCTTGAACTGCATCTGTGTAAGGTTTGGGTAACCCCATTAAATTCAGTAAATTAACAATCGCTTGCAGGGTGAAGGCACCAAAAATTACATTAGGCACCGATCCTTTGCCTCCGCCTAAGAGCACTCCAGCTACCACACATGCCGCGATCGCCTGCATTTCAAGCCCTTCACCGATCGTAACATTTACCCCACCGTACCCGCCGATCATGATCCCACCCGCCACCGCCAGCGTTGAACAAACCATGAAGGTAACCACACGTACCAGCTTGACCCTGACACCGGACAGTTTGCTGGCCAGTACATTATCACCGATCGCTACGATTTGTTTCCCGTAATTTGTGCGGCTAAACATGATATAGGTGATGATTGATAACACGATCAGAATGATCAGTGCATAGGGGACGCGACCGAACAGGGGGACGTTTTGAATATAATTTCGTCCAAAAGCACGCCAGTTATCTGTAAGGTAGCCCTGTGGAGCGCCACCTATATAGTACAGTGCACCGCCGCGCACCAGCAGCATCATCCCCAGCGTGGTAATAAAGGAGGGAACCTTTAGAAAGCTTACCACAATGCCATTCACCAGACCTATCAATAAGCCATATCCAAACATGATTAAAATTGTCGAGGCAGCATTGGCGGGGTCATTCGCCAGCAGCTTCGAGCTGACCAGAACGACAAATGTGACAATCGCTCCAACGGATAGATCGAAGCCACCCGATGCCAGGACGAACATCTCGCCTATTGCCAGCACCGCCAGCGGTGAAGCGGTGCGCAAGAAGGTCATGATCCCACTAGCCGATTGATATTTGGTTGGGTTTATTATCCCTAATACGATGAAGATAATAAAGAAGACGGGGTAAACCGGCGGGATCTTTTTAATCCAACCCCATAGTTTCCCAACGGCTTTAGAGAATGTTTCTGGAGAATTAACGGTAGTTGTCGTCATTCGATCCACTCCTTAAGCCGCTTCTTTTTTCGAGCGTATCGTGTAGCTTGCTACGGCCAAAACGATGATCGCACCACGCAACACGGTTTTTAAATACGGGTTCACGCCCAGCTGGTTGAAGGTCGTATCCAGGATCCCGAAGATCAGCACCCCTGCCAGCGTACCCCATACCCCACCCTTTCCACCTGCGAGTGCGGTCCCCCCGATGACGGTCGTGGCGATGGAATTTAGGTCGTAAAACCCATTCGGTCCAACCCACGGAGCGCCGGATTGCATCTGGCTGACCAGGAATAAACCCGAAAGTACAGCGGTCATGCTGCACAGGATGTGTGCGCCAATCAAGACCCGGTCGGTCCTGACACCGGAAAGGCGGGCTACTTCGGAATTACCCCCCACCCCGTACAGGTGTGCTCCAAGTTTTGTCCTGGCGAGTAAGAACCAGCCTGCCAGGTAAACAAGCAACATGATAATAATGGATACGGGTATGGGACCTATCGTGCCATAGCCAAAGAATTGGAAACTATCCGGCACGCTGCCCGTATAGTTGGAAAATGTAGCATTGATGATACCCTTGATGATCAAACTGGTACCGAGCGTGGCGATAAACGGATTGACTTTTAGCTTAGTGACGAGCAGTCCGTTTGCAAGTCCGATGGCTGCCCCGATCCCAAAGACAGAGGCAATCGCCATGGGCACATTGGAGGTTTTTCCCAGCATGATATACGACGACATGACTGCGGTGATACTGATCGTATAGGCAACCGAAAGGTCAATCGATGCACCAATGATCACCAGGGTCTGACCGACTGCGACAATCCCCAAGGCGACCGATCGGACGACAATGTTCAGCATGATTGCCGGGTTGGAAAATATTTGACCATCGGATAGCACCTGGTCCAGGATGCCGCTCACCAGGAAAATGACGATCAGGAACAGGAAAACCGGAGGAATGTGGATGGAACGAGTAGCTCGTTTTATCCAGTTTTCAGGCACAGTAACCGTCGTCATGTCATTCCACTCCTACCGAGGCTGATTTCTCTGAGCTGTCTGCATTTACATGACCGGTAGCCATCAGCATAATCTCTTGTTCACTCGATTTCGCAGGGAGCTCTCCGGCAATTTTGCAGTCTGCCATCACCAATATCCGATCGCTCATCCCAATGATTTCCGGCAGTTCTGAAGATATCATCAAAACGGCAATGCCTTGTTTCGTCAATGCCCTGATCATGTCATGGATGCTCGCCTTTGATTCCACATCGATACCACGGGTAGGTTCATCAAATATGAATACATCTGCATCGGAAGCCAGCCACTTGGCCAAGACTACTTTCTGCTGATTTCCACCGCTCAGGAATTGCGTTTCCCGGTCGAAGGAGTCGGTGCGGATATCCACCTGCTGGCCCAACATCGGGACTAGTTTCCGCGACTTTCCGACTCCATCCCTGTAGATCAAACCGAATAAAGCTCGCGCGGCTCGCACCGTCAGGAGCATGTTATCCCGGATCGGCTGGCGGGGGGCAATCCCTTCCGACTTCCGGTCTTCGGTGACAAACCCCATCTTGTTCTTAATCGCCTTGACAGGACTTCTGACCGCGATCGCTTTTCCGTGCAGCTCCATCGTGCCAGATCTAAATGGCACCACACCAAATATTGACTGGGCTAGCTCCGTCCTTCCGGAACCTTGCAGCCCGGCAACCCCCAGGACCTCTCCTTTGTGCAGCTCAAAGCTGATGCCTGTTAGTATCTGGTTCGAAGCATCCTTGACTCTTAACACCACCTCGCCAAAGTCTTCGGCGGTGCCCAGGGGAGGGAAATAGTGGTCCAGAGTACGCCCGACCATCAGAAAAACCACCTCTTCAGGGGTCACATCCTGCTTGTTGACAGTTTTGATGAACTTCCCATCTTTTAATATCGTGATCTTCTCAGAAATATCAAAAACTTCCCTCAGCCGGTGGGAAATGAAAATCACCGCCATCCCCTTTTGTTTCAATCGACTGACCAAATCATTGAGCAAGCTTACTTCGGTATAGGTAAGAGCAGCGGTGGGTTCATCCATAATCAGTACTTTGGCTTTAAATGAGATAGCCTTCGCAATTTCAACCAGCTGCTGCTCTGCCACGGAGAGGCTGCTCACCAGGGCTGTCGGTGAGATCATCTCCTCCACCCCAAGCTCCTTCAATACCTCTACCGCTTGCTTGTTCATCTTTCGAATCTCGAGAGCCCCCAGGTTTGAAGGTTCACGACCCAGGAAAATATTATGCGCTACGGTGCGTTCAGGCAGGAGGTTGAACTCCTGGTAGATGATGCTGATGCCTTTCTCCTGGGCCTCGCGCGGGTGGTAAAAGGATACTTTCTGGCCACTCAGATAAATGGTGCCAGAATCGGGCGTGTAAGCCCCTGACAGGATCTTCATCAGGGTAGACTTGCCCGCACCATTCTCTCCTACGACGGCGTGCGT
>JBGOYO010000093.1:0-8912 GCA_041479715.1 Anaerolineae bacterium | reverse complement strand
GTGATATCCACCGGGACGCTCGTGCTGATCGGGATGGTCATATCGAAATTTGCTTGCAGGGGTGTGTTGACGGGCAAGGTGAGATCGGTCGTCACGGCGGTATTATTAAGATAAATGCGTGCCCCTTTGATATTGGATTCTTCTGCCAGTAGCAATTGGGTGCTCTGGTTGATCGGCAGGTCAAATACAACTGGCAGGTTGTCTTGCAGCCGCACTGTGGTTTCCACCGGAACGTTAATGACAATGTGCGCCTGATCCATCATTGCCAGGTTGTTGGAAGCTTCCGTTACCAGTCCATCCGAGACGAGCGCCTTGAGCTCAAAGAAGTGGTGCCCAAATGAAACCAGTAACCCAACCAGGATGATATTTACCAATAATGAAAAAATGCATGCCACCGTCCAAAAGGCGGGGAAAAATTTACCTTGATACACCACCTTTTGTAGCCGTGGAGATTTGCGGTAATAGTCCTTACCATCGTTAATTAACACCTTCGCCTTTTCAGCTCCATCCTTGACCCCTTCAATAATCTTGGCCCCTGTCTCAGAGAGTGGGTCAGCCTTGGTTTTCACTACAGGCTCGGGTTCAGGGCTGGGTTCAGGCTCGGGTTCGGGACTGGGTTCAGGACTGGGGTCAGGATTGGGTTCAGGACTGGGTTCCTTTTCCGGTTCGGGAAGGTCTGGTGTGGAATTGTCCATAGTTTACCTCCTGAGGTATATAGGCTGAATATAGCACAAACAGGCTGAATAGGAAAGCTTATTTCCTTGGGGAGAATTCGTACTAACGCCAGGCACCAATTGGTAAATCTCTCTTGTGGAATTTTCTCCCTCAGGCTAAAATACCTTTAGCACCTATGCCGGCAGCAGGCACATGCGCATTTTCTATGGTCCCTGGGGCGGGCTTGATGGATCACTCAGACGGCGAGAGCCGTTTTTTTGAGGAGAACAGGATTTGGTTGAGGACACTTTCGGGAGATACCTCGTAGCCATCATCGGAGCCGGTCCGGCCGGACTATTTGCCTCACGGCTCCTCGCTATGAGTGACGTCCACGTAGTCCTACTGAACAGGGATATCCTCCCCGGGGGCTTGGCAGAATACGGCATTTATTTCGACAAATACAAGATGAAAGAAGGTCTGCGCAAGCAGTTCCAACAAATCCTGGAGCTTCCGGCGATAGACTACTACGGCAATGTCAAAATTGGTGAAACGGGGAATTTCCGCCTGTCCGATCTGCGCGCGATTGGTTTCCAGGCCCTGTTGGTGACCGCGGGCGCCCAGGGGACGAAGTGGCTGGGTTTACCCGGCGAGAATCTAATCGGTGTTTATCACGCCAAAGACCTGGTCTTTCATTACAATTTACTCCCGCCCTTCGGCACCCAGGACTACCACATCGGCAAACGCGTGGCGCTGATCGGCGCCGGGAATGTAATGCTGGATATGGCCCACTGGCTGATCCGAGATTGCATGGTGGATGAGGTCATCTCCGTTGTACGCAGGGGTCCCAACGAGGTTAAGTTTTCAAAAGAAGAGCTGAAAATCGTAATCCATAACCTCGATCTCCATAAATTATTCGCTGAGATTGAGCGAGCGCGTCCGATTGCTGCCGCGGTGGAGCAAAATGTGGATGAAGCCAAGGACTATATCCTGTCAGCACTGCCCAAGGGGCTTGAATCGGTCTCCAAGACCCATTTTTATTTTGAATTCCTGGCCTCACCCAGCCGCATTATTGGCAACGAGCACGGACTTGTCACCGGCCTGGAAGTCGAGGATACCACGCTGGTATGCTCGGAAGGTGAAGTCCAGTCCAAAAGGTTGGGCACCAGGCGCCTCTTGAACGTAGACACGGTAATCTTTTGCATCGGCGACAAAGTGGACGAGACGTTTGGGTTGCCGGTCCGGTATAATGCCTTCGTCAAAAACCCCAACCCCCTGCACCCCGAGGAAGGGCTGTCATTTGAAGCCTACGATCCGGATCTCAACCGGCCCATCGACCGCGTGTTTGTTGCCGGCTGGTCGCGCGAGGCTAGCAGCGGGTTGGTCGGTGTGGCGCGCAAGGATGGTGAGAACGGTGCCAGGGCTGTGCTGGAATACCTCCAAACTGCACCTGTGCTGATGAACCCCAAATCAATATGGGATGATTTTAATGCCAGGCTGGAAAAGCTGAGTACCCCCGTGATCACCAAAACAGACCTGGAACGGCTGTTCGCAGCTGCCCAGGCAGAGGCTGAAAAACTGGGGCTGCCGGCTTATAAATTCGCCACCAACGACGAGATGCTGGCAGTGATCGGGTTAAAAAATCCGGTATCACGGTGATCTGTACAGCTAAACCGATATATTAAATCTAGAGCTCGCCTATGTAGGGCTGAGGCTTTTTATAGGGGATCAGCAACAGCAAGCCGATGGCGATCACTACCTCTCCCACCATCACTCCAATTTGCTGGTAAATACCAAATACCGGCACTGTGGGGTAATTATTGCTGCCAAAGCCGAATATATCCGCCATTCCGCACGCCACTGCGATCACGTATCCGGTGCACACCAGGCGTAAACCAATATCGGATGCGATCGATTTCTGTCCCCCATTCCATAACGCTACCAGGCTGATATACCCTCCAATGCAGATAAATCCCAGTCCAACCAGGAAGGTTGCGATCTGCACAAAACCGACCACTGGGCTGCGGTCCAGTCCGAAAAGCCCAGGCTCAGCGCCCAGCAGATAGATAATAAAACCTAATATTGTCACCCCCAAACCTATACGGATGCGTAAACTCCCATTCGACTTGCGAACAGGCGGAGCATCTGTCATACGGCCTCCGGTAGGGTGTTTTGAAGATGAGCCAGCCAATTATTGCCCAAGATGGCGGCGGTGTCGGCCTCAGTATACCCCTTTTGCTCCAGAATTGGAATTATTTTCCGGATGTCTGAGATCGTGTCGATCCCGATGGGTACAGATTGCAAGCCAAATCCACCATCGAAGTCAGTGCCGATCCCCACGTGACGCGCGTCACCAGCCATCTGGCAGACGTAATCCATCTGCGCCACGTAATGCTCCAACGTGACGGCGAGCCGGCCACCGGTCTCATGCCAATCCGGCCGCAGGAAGCCATTCGCCGGCACAATCCCAATCACACCGTCTCGCTCCAGTAAACCCTCCAACACACGGTCGGTCAGGTGACGGTTGCTGTCAGTCCCATTGAGTAGCGCCAGGGCATTGGCGTGCGAAGCGACCACCGCCCCAGTGTAGCTGTCCAAGGCTTGCAGGGCAGCTTTTTCATCCATGTGGCTGATGTCGAGAGTCAAGTGAAATTCGGCCATGCGTTCCAGGAGCGCATAACCTTCCGTAGTCAGCCCTCCCGGCTCGTGTGTTCCCCCGCTGAAGCGCGTCCCCACCCACGCTGGTCCGATGATGCGCACGCCCCGCCGGTACCAATCCTCCAATTCAGCCGGCTCACGCACCCCCTCTGCACCCTCCATCAGCACCAACAACCCCACCGGGTGTTCCTCAATATCCATCCGCTGCCAGTGTGCCAGGATGGCCTGTAATCCGGCGCGCGTCTCAATCTTCTGAAATAGCGCCGGGTGTTCATCCACCAGGCGGTCATAAGCATCCAGCTGCATACTGTAGCGCATGTGGGCTTCATCGTCAGATCCATAACACTGCCTGTCCCACTCGCCCAGTTTATATCGCTCTGGGGCAGCAAACAGGGTGGAAAATATCACTGCAACTTTTCCTTGCTGGTAATCAGGCCAACCCAACAGGGTATCCTCGTTCACTTGGCGTGTTAGGGTGCCTGTTTCACGCTTGCGGGTTTCGGCCGCTGAAAGAGTGTAATCCCTGCCAAAGGTCAACATGTTCCAGGCCAGGTCTTCATGTGCATCGATGATTAAATGGTCAGTCATAGGGATGTAGATGATACCAGAGTTTGGGATATTTGCCGATCAATTTTCCCCATTGGATATTGGGATAATTCGCTCGGTGACACCCAGCGCACCTCCGCCGCTTCGATGGGTTGGGGTTCGCCTCGCACGAGATTGCACCTGAATGCATACAGCGTGACCCGGAAATGAGTGTAGGCATGCCGGTACACCCCAACTTGGTCACCGACAGCAATCTCCGCTCCCAGTTCCTCGCGGATCTCCCGCTCGAGGCATTGGGCCAGATCCTCGCCTTCCTGTTGCTTGCCGCCCGGGAATTCCCACATACCTCCGAGCAGTCCGTGTGGCGGCCGGCAGGCAATCAGCACCCGGTCCTTCCGGCTGATCACTGCTGCCGTGACCACGTAATGTGGGAAGGGAGGCTTGGGCAGCAGCACAGGTCGCTGCTCCTGGATCCCAAGCATCCTCGCCTGGCAGCTTGCTTCTATGGGGCAGCCTGGGCAATCAGGGCTTTTTGGGGTGCAGATGATGGCCCCAAGTTCCATCAAAGCCTGGTTGTAATCTCCAGCTCGCCCCTTCGGCAGGTTCTGAGCCGCCAGGCTCCACAATTTGTCCACCCCGACCTTTGAACGGGCATCCTCATTCACATTAAAATAGCGCGCCAGCACCCGGCGAATATTACCGTCTAGCGTGGGCTCATCCCGCCCAAAGGCCAGCGACGCGATCGCTGCCGCGGTATACCTCCCCACTCCGGGCAGCTTGCGTAACTGCTGCACCTCCTCTGGCAGCTGACCGTGATATTCCTTCACCACCAGCTGAGCCGCATTGTATAAATTGCGTGCGCGACCGTAATACCCCAGCCCCTCCCAGGCTGCCAGCACATCCTGCATGCTGGCGTTCGCCAACGCTTCGACGCTCGGGAAACGTTGCATCCAGCGTTCGAAATAAGGGATGACCGTCTCTACCCGCGTCTGCTGTAGCATGACCTCCGATACCCACACTGCGTACGGGTCGGGGTGGTCTCTCCACGGCAGGCGACGTGCGTGGGCAGCATACCAATCGAGCAAACGCAGGGGAAAAAGGTTGCTATTCAAAGTGTTTATTCGTGAGAATGGGGGTGAGCCGCAGCCCTATTTTCGATACAGCAGGAAACCAAGCACAGCACTGACCAGGATGATGATGGCTGGGTTGACCTTTGTAAAGGTCAACAAGACAAATGCCCCTCCCACGAAGAGCAGCTTATCCCAGCCTTGTGCTAATGCCTGCCCCCAGCCAAGTTTCTGCGCTCCAAAGACAGTTTTTGCCATGTCGTAAGCTGTCCACAGCAGTAATCCAACCACCACCGGTCGCACGGCCTGCAGCATGGCTTTCACTACCGGGCTGTTCTTGATCCCAAAAAAGAACACGATCAGGATCAACATCAACAAAGTGGTAGGGAGCACTGTGCCGGCCGCAGCTGCGACCGCTCCCGGCACGCCAGCCAGCTGGTATCCGACATAAGCTGAAACTTGTGGTGCAATAGGCCCCGGAATGGCATTCCCGATTGCTACGGCATCTGCAAATTCATCCGGTGTGATCCAGGGCACTGCGCTCGTCTGACCAGGTGGGGTCCAGGTGGCAGTGGTGGTCTCGCGCTGCATCAGCGCAAGCGACGCCGGGCCTCCTCCCCAAGAGAACATCGCCACACGCGTGAAGAGTAGGAAAATCTGCCAGAGCAATAGCATGTTGGTCATATACCTCTACACTAAAATATATGAATGTAGGTTCAATTTTGAAAAACGGCTGGTTATTCCCTGCCTGCAGCTCACATCTGAAAGCCGGCTTTTGCCGGGACAATTTTATATTGGTAGTTTTCGACGTAATCCATCAGCCGGTTGACCAGCCCCTGCCATTCCTTGGTATCCAGGATGCTCTGCATCGCCGGCAAGTCTGGCATTTGGGCGGTTGCCATTATCTGCGGCTGCTCGCCATACATGGTCAGCCAGGCATCTTTCAGCTCCATCCCCAGCTGCTGCACCTGGGGGATGAACTCGCGCACCACAAATTCGAAGTATTCCTGCTCGCGGCCTGGGGTGATATCCCAGGTCATGATTAGTTTAACGGTCACGATACTGCTCCATTTCGATCAATGTTGGTAATCCAACACCACCACATGCGTTTCTTCCGGGATCATGCTCTTGGTCACTTTTAACGAGGGCTGGGGCTTGATAATTCCCAGGCCCATTTCTTTCAGGAATTTACTCAACGGCGCCAGTTTGAGGTTACAGGCCGGGGTGCTATAGTGCATCGGAATGACAAAACCTGGCTCCAATAAGCTGATCACCTCCGCCGCCTTGGCGGCGTTGAGACCTCCCCCACCCCCCACCGGGACAAGTGCAATATGCACTGTGCCCAGGGCTTCGATCTCGGTTTGGCTGGGCACTCGTCGCAGGTCGCCCAAGTGTGCCACCGTCACCCCTTCGTAATCGAAAACGTACAGGGTATTACGCGGCTCATCCGCATCCTGCTTACCAATCCCATTGGTCTGGATGCCGGTGATGAAAACTCCGCCGATTTCATACTCCCCTGGTGTGTTGATCAGGTGCGAATAGCCCTTCACACCTGAGGAATAGCTGTGTCCTGGTGCCTCGTGGCTGACGGTGAGGATCTCTGCCTTCAACTTTAGCGGTTCGTAGCCTGCAGTTTGGCTGTCATAAGGGTCGGTCACCACCGTTGCAAGGTTACGCTCGGTCAGGCGAAAACAGGATAGACCGTACCAATTAATTTCCATTAAGCCTCCAAAAGATGCATGAATTATATCATTGGCAAGGTTGTCGCTGTTTTGCTGGGGTGCTCGGTTGAAGTAAAGTACATGGTATGATAGTTTTGATATGATATACGCGCCTCCTGATTTACATATCAGCCAGTCCCCGGATGCCCAGGTGGTCGCTCTGGGGGAGAATTCCTGGCGCCTGGAGATTGCTCCCGACCCCAGACCTGCCTATCGCCTGGCGCAGCTCGATGACCACACCCAGCTGCCGCGTAGCGATTTCCATTGGAAACCTCCTCTCACCCTCAGCCTGAAAGCCCGCGTTTCTTCTCAAGCTCTCCCCGGCACGTGGGGGTTCGGTTTCTGGAACGACCCCTTCAGCTTCTTGCTGGGTGGTGACAGGCAGCATTTGCGCATCCCCACATTGCCCGATGCCGCCTGGTTCTTCCATGCCTCCCCCCAGAATTACCTGTCTTTAAGGGACGACCTTCCGGCTTGCGGTTTCCTGGCAGCTACGTTTAGGTCGCAAAAGGTTCCGCCCGCACTGCTCGCTTTGGCTTCCCCGGTGCTTGGCCTCACCCTGCTCCCTCAGACGGCTCAGCTCGTCCGGCGGGTCCTGCGCCGTCAGGTGCGCCAGGCGGCCGTCTCGATCGATCTCACCGTTACCGAGTGGCATGCCTATACATTAGAATGGCAAGCCGATGTGGTGAGATTCAGCCAGGATGGAATCGAGCTCCTACGCACGAACGTCGTGCCTCATCCTCCTCTGAGCCTGGTGATCTGGATCGACAACCAGTACGCTGCCCTCCCACCTGCGGGCAGGCTGCATTATGGCACCCTGCCCAACCCTGAGTCCGCCTGGATGGAGGTCAGGCAGATTGAGCTATTGGATAATAAATAGGCAGGTGGGGCTTTGTGTGGCACAAAATGTCAACAGCAATATTTTCACATGAGAGTATAATATACGCTTGCTTGTTAGGAGGCATAACTTCATACCTTAATGCGACCCGTTTATCCCTTTACAGCCATCGTCGGACAGGAGCGGATGAAGCGTTCCCTTGTCTTGAACGCAGTCGACCAGCGCATTGGTGGAGTTCTAATCCGTGGCGAGCGAGGTACCGGTAAATCCACCGCCGCCCGCGCCATGGCAGCCTTGTTACCCGATATTCAAGTTTTCGCCGATTCACCCTTCAATGATGACCCTGAAGCACCCCTCACCTGGTCGGATTGGGTGAAGGAGCGCAAATCCCAGGGTATCGAGCTGAAAGTCGTTAAGCGCCGTATCGCTTTCATTGACCTGCCCATCAGCGCCACCGAAGACCGTGTGGTTGGCACCCTCGATATCGAGATCGCCATCCAAAAGGGTGAGCGCATCTTCGAGCCGGGTGTGCTGGCAGCCGCCAACCGCGGCCTGTTATACATCGACGAGGTCAACTTGCTCGATGACCATGTGGTTGACCTGCTGCTTGACTCTGCCGCCATGGGTGTGAACGTGGTCGAGCGCGAGGGCATCTCATTTGCCCACCCGGCGCGCTTCATCCTGGTGGGCACCATGAACCCGGAGGAAGGCGACCTGCGCCCGCAATTACTGGACCGTTTCGCCCATTCTGCCGAAATTTACGGCATCCGTGAAGCTCGCGAGCGCGTGCTGATTATGGAACGTAACCTGGCCTTCGAGGGAGACCCCGAGAAGTTCCGCAAGCTATGGTTGGACAAAGAAAAAGAGCTTTCCCACCAGATCGAGCTGGCCCGTGGGTTGGTGGACCGAGTCACATACAGCAGCCGTGACCTGCTTTCGATCGCCGGTCTCACCGCCTCGCTCAACGTGGAAGGTCACCGCGCCGACCTGGTGATCCTCAAGACGGCGCGTGCCCAGGCCGCCTTCGAGGGGCGCAAATCCATTACCGAGCGTGATATCGCCCTGGCCGCCGAGCTGGCGCTGCCTCACCGCATCAGGCAGGGACCGTTCCAGCAGGCAGTCGTCTCTGAAGACGAGCTGCAGGAGCGTATCGAACAGCTGCAAGGCTCCACAGTCAGTGCAGGAGAGCCAGAACCAGTGGCGGAGGACGAAGATCATACTCCACACTTTGATAAAAAAAAAAGACCTAAACCTCACCTCTCAGGAAGACCAACAGAATCCGAACCAGAGTGAGCCTTCACGGCAGAGTGTCTTTGACGTTGGGAACGCCTATTGGTGGGATGGGGGAGAGAAAGTAAAGGTCGGTGAATCCTTCCGGCCGCGCAACCTGAATACCAATTTAGACCAGTTATACCGCAAGCGGGCGGGCAG
>JBGOYO010000092.1:0-8970 GCA_041479715.1 Anaerolineae bacterium | reverse complement strand
GCCAACAGCGCTCTCATCCAGGCTGAAACTGCCTGGGCTGACGTTGATACCGACGCATACCAGAAGAAGGTCGATGATGCTGAGCTCAAGGTTTCCGATATGAAGACTGCCCTGGATGACGCTCAGACTGCGTTTGACAAGGTGGCGAACGTGGATAAAAGCAACACAACCTATAAGACAGCCGAGACGGATTTGAAAAAAGGGCAATTAGATTATGACAATGCCGTCCATGAGCGTGACCAGCTTATCATCGCCCGCGATCGAGCCCAGGCTAATTTACAGTTAGCCCAGGCTTTGCAAATCAAGTCACAGCATGATTATGATGTCACCCGTCAGGGTCCTGACCCCGAAAAGGTCACTCTGGCTCAAATGAACCTGGATACTGCCCAGGCTCACCTGACTGCCGCCCAATCCGCTTTGAATAACCTGGACCTGAAAGCCCCTTTCAATGGCACCGTGGTCGACGTGAATGTCAGCAACGGTCAGCTGGTAGGCTCAGACACCTGGGCAGTCCTGGTGGCCGACTTCTCCGAATGGTACGTGGATACAAGCGACCTGACCGAGCAGAAAGTGGTGAACGTCTCCATGGGTCAGAAGGCTACCATCTCCCCCGACGCCCTGCCCAACCAGCACCTCTCCAGCCAGGTAACCGAGATTGCTGACATGTTCAGTGAGAAGTCAGGCGATGTGCTTTATCATGTGCGCCTGCGTATCGATCAACCGGACCCCGGCTTCAAGTGGGGCATGACCGTCGAAATCGCCTTTGCTCCCTAAAGACAGAGGCCCGGTTTTTTCCGGGCCTTTTTTCTTGCATTCATGTATTATCGCCGGGAAAATACCTGCTTAAAATGGTCCCTTTAAAAGCTCTCAGCATCTAATTAATTCAGTTCAAGTGAGCAAGCTCAGTGCATTATGAATTGAAGGCTCGGCCTTCAGACACCTTATCCTCGGAGTAATCTATGCCTGTTTTCGAATTCATCTGTACCGATTGCGGTACACCGTTTGAAGAGCTCGTAATCAGCACCAGCAAGATCGGCGAGGTTACGTGCCCCGCCTGCCACGGTCAAAATATCTTCAAGAAAATCTCCATCTTTTCCTCCCAATCCGAAGGGAGTGGATCATATTCATTCACCAGCGCTTCCAGCTCAGGCTGCGGCACCGCCAACACCTGAGGAACTTAAGTCAAATTCGACCGTGAGTCGATCTTACATGTGCGGCGCACAAAATAGTAATCCAATTCCTGTGAGGCACACCGGGTAGTTGTTAAATACCCGTGTGCCGCTCTACTTTTTTAATACTATAATCAAGCTTCGAGGAGTGCCACCCATGCGTATTCTCACTGATGCCCAGGAAAACTTGCTCAAAGATTCCCGGAACCTTTTAAATGATCTGCGTGCTTCCCTGATCCAGTTTGGGGCCGCGCCTGAAGACTATGAGACCCTGGCAGATTCCATCCGCCAGCTGGATGAGCTGTTCCTGCTCGTGGTGGTAGGTGAGTTCAACTCAGGTAAAAGTGCGTTCATCAACGCTCTTGTGGGGCAAAAGCTGCTCATGGAAGGCGTCACCCCCACCACCACGCAGATCAATGTGCTCAAGTTTGGCGAAACATCTGAGCGCCGTGTAGAAAGTGATAACCTTCACACTTTGACGGCCCCCGTGGAGCTCCTGGCAGAGCTGAACATCGTCGATACACCTGGAACCAATGCCATTATTCGCCAGCATGAGGCCATTACCCAGCAATTCGTCCCCCGCTCCGATCTGGTGCTGTTCGTCACCTCAGCCGACCGTCCATTCACCGAAAGCGAGCGCCAATTCCTTGAAAAGATCCGCGATTGGGGCAAAAAGGTGCTCATCGTGTTGAACAAGATCGACCTGTTTCAGAGCCAGGGGGAATTAGACCAGGTGGTGGCTTTTATCAGTGAGAATGCCAGGGCACTGCTCGGTATTACCCCCGAGATCTTCCCCGTCAGCTCCCGCCTGGCGCTGCGCTCCAAGCTGGGTGAGCCCGAGCTGTGGGACACCAGTCGCTTCGAAGCTTTGGAGAAATACATCCACGATACCCTTGATGAAAAGGGGCGCCTGTCTCTTAAATTCCTGAACCCATTGGGGGTTGGCTCGCACCTGGTGAACAAGTACCTAGATATCACCGCTTCCCGCCTCGAGCTGCTCAAAACCGATTCCGTCGTGCTGCAGGATATTGACTCTCAGCTGGCACTGTATCAGCAGGACATGCACCGCGACTTCGAGTTCCGCATGGCAGATATCGATAATGTGCTCTACGAGATGGAACAGCGCGGCTCAGATTATTTCGACGAAACTCTGCGCATTGCGCGCGTGTTGGACTTGCTGAATAAATCCCGTATCCAGAAGGATTTCGAGCACCGTGTGGTCGCGGATGTATCCCAACGCATCGAGACCAAGGTCAACGAGCTGATCGACTGGCTGGTAGAAGCCAATCTGCACCAGTGGCAGGCGGTGACAGAGCACATCGCCGATCGCAGGCACCAATATGAACAGCGTATCGTTGGCGATGCTGCTGGAGGCAGCTTCCACTATGACCGTGAAAAACTGATCGATGGGGTGGGACGTGAAGCCCAGCGTGTGGTCGAGGGGTACGACCGGGAGGCGGAGGCACGCCTCATGGCAGAGGGCGCCCAGAATGCAGTCGCTGCATTGGCTGCCACAGAGGTTGGTGCGGTCGGACTGGGCGCACTCATCGTGATCCTCGCCACCACCGCTGCCGCCGATGCCACCGGCATCATCCTGGCCAGCCTGGTAGCGCTACTGGGGCTGTTCATCATACCGGCGCGTAAGCGCGCAGCCAAAGCGGAGCTGCGTCAGAAGATCGCCAACCTGCGCCAGCAGCTCTCTCAATCGCTACGCACCCAATTCGAGCACGAGATGGAGCGCGGCATATTTAACATCAAGGATGCCATCGCCCCCTATTCGCGCTTCGTGCGTGCCGAGCAGGGCAAGCTCGAGGAAGTGCAATCCAAATTGTCAGATACGAATACCGGGTTGGAAGCGCTGAAATTCCAGGTGGAGGAAGTGATCAATTCGTAAGTAAAAAGATGTTCATTAACGGAACGGTGTCGATAATCCATATGTTTCTGTGGATTCACTACCCAGACTGATTGTGATACTAAATTTATTTCCTACTTGACTCTGCATTGATTTAGAGTAATAATCAAATTAGTGTGGGATGAGAAAGGGAGGAACTCAAATCAAATAGACACCGTTACCATATCTGATTGTATGTTTATTCATGGAGGCGATGAACCAAAGATATTATTGGGTCACTTACCCAACTGAAGAGGGGAGATTTTTGGGGAGTTAAAAGCGAAACCAGCCATGATGCCCGGCTTTTATTTTCTGATTGAGACCATGTTTGGGGTAAATTTTATATTAGACCGGGAGGTGGAAAAAATTCAAGGAAAAATAATCTGATCGTAAACTATTCTTAAACCATAAAACCTATGAGGAGGGTGCAATGAAACATAAAAGTGTTTTATTTTCAATTAGCATGATCGTCATCTTTAGCATGCTGGTGGGGTTGACTACCACCAGCGCCAAAGCGCCCACGCCTATCGCGCCGCCTGCCACGCTCAATGCTGGCATGACGAGCGCTGAAGTGGTTGCAGCTTTGCCCCGTGCGGAAACCCTGTACTTCAATGGTCTACAGTGGAGTCCGGTTGTGGGTTGGAATCCATACTCGGACGGCATGAATAATTCCATGGCTATTAATCAGGCGGACAGTGCTCGGGTCACCATGTTCGAAACACCATATATTTATAACATGCTCACGGGCGAACAGTTCCCCTTGCTGGCGGATGGTCCTTATACATGGAACGAAGCCAGGACTACAATCACCTTCAAGATCAAAACTGCTGCAAGATGGAGCGATGGTACCCCGGTGACCGCGGAGGATGTTGCCTATACCTGGGCTTCCAATCTCCTGTACGAAACAAGTGCTGGAAATAACTTCAGAGATTGCATCTACAATGTCACATCTATTGATGATCAGACCGTTTTGGTCGAAGCTAAACTGGATCAGGACGGCAAAGCGATCAATCCTCTGATGGTCGCGGCCTTCCTGAGCAATAACTATGTCATCCAGAAAGCCTGGACTCAGATACTGGAAGCGCGCACAGGCGGCGACCCTGATGCCTTCAAAGCTGATGTTGCTGAAGACGTCGTCTGGTCCGGTCCCTATCACAAATTCTCTAGTGACGATACCGCGGTTGTCTATGTTCGTGATGACAACTACTGGGGTCAGGATGCTTCCATGTGGGGCAGGCTGCCGACTCCTAAGTACCTGGCGCATGTGATTTATCCCGATAACGACACCGCTTTAAACGCATTTATAGCCGGTGAGGTGGATGTCAGCCAGATGTTCATTCCCAATGTTCAAGATCTGTGGCTCGTCGATGGGCTACCAGTCTCCACTTACCTTCCCGATGCTCCCTATGACATTGGCGCCAGCCTGCCAACTGCTTTTTATAACCTGGCATCTTACGGTTTAGACCAGGTAGCGGTCCGTAAGGCTATCGCCATTGCGATTGACTATACTGCGATCATTTCCGACGCCATGACCAACCAGTCGGCAAACTTCGAACAGGTCCCACGCTCGATCATGAACCCGTCACCTTACGAACAGGCTCTGTATGACCACGACGCCGTCAAGGACCTGCAGTGGGCTGGTCTCGATATAGATGGCGCCAAGGCTCTGCTCGACGCAGCCGGGATCACTGACACCAATGCTGATGGCTGGCGCGAATACAATGGGCAAACCCTTCACTATACAGCGACCTGCCCCAATGGCTGGACGGATTGGCAGGCTGCCATTGAAATTGTGGCAGCCGCCGGACCGGCGATCGGAATTGACATCACCACCAACTATCCTGAATGGGGGGTTTATCAGACCATTGTCACCAATTGGCCTCTCCCCGACACAGGCTATGATATCTTCATGATGTGGAGTGATGGCGCTGGCCCGACCGAGCCTTGGGGACGCGTCCGCCATTTGATTAGCTCAGAATTCGCCCAAACTCAAAATAACTGGAATGGCAACTGGGGTGGCTATATAAATCCCGCCGCTGACGCTATCATCCAGAGAATACCCGGTGAAACCGATCCCGCCCTTCTGAAGGCAGACTACACGGATCTCACCGCGATCTACCTGACCGATATCCCTTCCTTCACGCTCATGTATCGTCCCCAATCGTTCCATACTGTGAACGAGAGTGTTTGGACGAACTTTCCTCACCAGAGTGATGGCACTAACCCGTCCATCCCGCCGCTCGACCTGATTGACGGTTACAGTATTGCGGGTCTATATAACCTAAAGCTTGTCCCAACGCATTTTGTGTTCCTACCTGTGCTCACGAAGTAGTAAACGATAATCTGCATTGACAAGTGCCAGAGTCAAGAGCGACCCTGGCACTTTGCTTTTAATTATTCGAGATCAAAGTTTTTACAGATTCGAGCAGTGATAACCCCTCAGCATAAGTTAGCCTGGTGTCTCGCCCTGATTAAGGATCATTTTAATTTTTTTCTGCCATTTTACATCCACTTCACTTGCTGCCCCTGGGTGTAGCGTCTCTTTGCTCTCTTGTTCCACACCACCACGCCCCCACTGCCCACCACCTGCCAATCATCATTCTCACCCACCAGGGCGGTATCTCCTTCGATGCCCAGCAAGATCTGCTTATCATTCACCAGCATCTGAAGGGTCTGGGTCATCGCACTGGGAACCTCATCAAAATGGGGAATGATCATCGCACCCTTGAGCAGGCCAAAAGCCGGCTTAGAGTGGGGAAAACTCGGGTAACACTCACCCATGATCATCGCCCCAGCGCTGCACCCTGCCACCACCCCACCATCCTTCAATACCTCCATGATTGCCGCCCAGGCCAGGCTGTTGACCAATGTCCGAAATAGGTAATCCGGCTTTCCTCCCGATAGATAGATGAAATTTGCTTGCCGGATGCGCTCGGCAAACTCAACACTATTAGCGCTGGGTCCGTCGATCACCGCCAGTGAGTCCACCTCTGCACCCAGCTTCGAAAAGTGTGCCTCTCCCAGCTCCATCCAGTAGTTGATGCGTTCAGCGCCTTCCTTGCCTGCTGCCGTGGGCAGGCAAATCACGTGAGCCTCAGCCTTTAGCTGAGACAAGAGAAACCGGTCGACCGCTTCCATGGGGGGCAAATATTCGCCACTGCCAACCAACGCCAACATGCTGTTACCCGTTATTCCAGGCTTTGGCGAACTTCATGATCCGTTGCTTGATATACCAGATTTGTGGATCAGATATCGGCCGTTGCTGTTTGATCAGCTCCATTGCCTGCTCGGGTGGCATCCCCTGGGCGATCAAGATACACGCACCCATCGCCGCGCCGCGGTGCCGGCCTTTGGAGCAGTGGGTGAATACTACCCCTCCAGCTTCGATCACCTTCAGCGCTTCCAGCACACCCTTCTGCAGTGCACGGATGGGAATGGGAAAGATGGGTGAGTCGATCACCGGCAGCCACAAGCTTCGCATGGGAGGAATATGGGTATCGTGCCTGGGCGGTGTGCCAATGCGCATGTTGATCACCAGGCTTACCCCCAGTTCGTGCAGCGTGCTGTAATCTTCCCCCTTCGGCGTCGTACCGATGTACAGGTTATCTGTTATCCGTGAATAATTCATTTCTGTGGATTAAACCAACCTTGCTTCCGCTCCGTTGCTCGCCTGGCACAGGTAAACTTTGGCTACCCGCCCGGTTTGTTGTTTATACCCAGCTTGCAAGCTCTGCATGAAGGTTTCAGCTTCTTTTTCTTCCACCAGGTTCACCGTGCAGCCCCCGAACCCTGCCCCGGTCAGGCGCGCTCCATACACCCCAGGCAGCCGGCGCGCAATTTCAACCAGGTAGTCCAGCTCGGGAATGCTCACCTCATACAGGTCCTTCAGGCTTTTATGGCTGGCAAACATGAACCCACCGAACATGCGCGCATCCCCTCGATGCAATGCGATGATCGCTTGGTCCACCCGGTGGATTTCCTTTACCACATGTTCAGCTCGGTGCTCGATCTCCACTGGCAGGTAGGCCGAGTAGGCTGCCATCTCCACCGTCGAGACGTCCCGCAGCGATTTTATCTCCGGCAAGTGTTTCTGCAGTAGTCTTACTGCCTCTTCGCAAGCTGCCCGGCGGTCATTATATGCCGACCCACTAAGGCTGCGGCGAATGCCTGAATCGGCGATGACGATAGCCGTGCCGGGCGGCATCTCGAGCGGTCTCCACTCCAGGCTGCGCGTATCGAAACACATGATGTGCCCTTCCTCCCCGCAGGCACTGGCGAACTGGTCCATCAAGCCCGATGATACCCCCACGTAATCGTTCTCGGCCCGCTGGCATAGCTTCGCCAGGCTCAGTTTATCGACCTCCCATCCTGATAGTATCTGCCATGTGCAGGCGAACGCCACCTCCACCGCCGCTGAGCTGCTCAACCCCGACCCAATCGGGATGTTCGACGAGAAAGCTGCCTGCATTCCACTTAATTGAAGCCCGGCTTCCTGTAAAGCCCACGCCACACCCGCCGGGTATCGTGCCCAACCTGGAAGGGGTTTCCCGGCGATGTCGATGCGTTTCTCGACCTCGCTCAGATTGAAAACCACGCCTTTGCGCAGGTCGAGGGCCCGTAAATTCACCCTCCCATCCTGGCTTGGTGTAGCTATCAGGCGCACTTCGCGGTCGATCGCCACCGGTAGCACCACCCCCTGGTTGTAGTCCACATGTTCTCCAAGCAGGTTCACCCGCCCCGGTGCGCGCGTTTCAACCGTTTGTCTATGGCCGAAATATTGTTCGAAGCTCGCAGCTATACTCATATCCGAGTCCATATCCTGGATCTATTTCATCTTGGAGCTAACTTCAATCTTTGCCAGGATATTTACGGCGCCTGGTAATTGAATGCCGCAGGGAAATCCTGCCTGGCATGTTCTTCCTTGCCGCTCCATGAGTCTATCTTGATCCGGTACACTGAGGTGATATCCAACTCCTGTGGGAGGATTTCACGATAATCAATCCCTGGCTTGAGCTGCGGGAAGTACCGGTCCAGCAGCAGCTGCAGTCCACGCCGGGCTTCATCAGGGTTGGTCAGCACCTCCACCCTTCCGAAGACCACCGCGCTGGCATATTCCACCCCTACCTCCATGGCAGTCTCTGCCGGCAGCAGGCGGCCCATCTCGGCGATGCAAAAGCTGACCCGTGGGTTGGCATCCAGGTTGGTGCGCATGCGTCCCACCAGCGCCCCGTGAATGAAGATGGCGTGCTCGCTTTCGTCGTACACAAACAACGTTGGCTTGATAAAAGGTTGGCCTTCATATTCTGTCGCCAGCATGCCGAACGGCACCTTCTTCAGGTATGCCCCGATCCAGGCGTCGTCTTTTGCCCGGTCTTTCCGCAGCGGCTGGTTGATGGGAGTAGATGGATTATTCATGGATTACCTCGTTTTATATAAGATGATTAAATAATACCTGCAGAAGTCGATTCAACCGCGATAAAAGTGAGCAAGCTGATGAGCAATACTAACACGATGATGTATGGGAGCATCTTGCGCATCACCTCGCCCTCCCTGCCTGCTAGGTCGGCTGTGCTGGTCCCGACCACAATTTTCGCTGGCGCCACCACGCTTGCCAATCCTGCCCCCGCCGTCTGTCCGGCCAGGATTATTGCCGCACTGATGCCTAACAGCTGGGACGTGCGCAGCTGCAGCAGCGCAAAGACCACATTGGAGTTGGTGTTGCTGCCGGTCATGAAGGCGCCCAGGGCGCCGATCCATGGCGCTACGACAGGAAATAACCCACCCGCCAGGTTCGCCAGACCGCGCGCCAGCGCCTCGGTCATGCCGGCATATTCCATCACCGTCGCCATGCACACCATCAGGATGATACTGACGCTGGGCGCCCACACCCTTTTCACGGTGCCTGTCAGG
>JBGOYO010000091.1:0-9022 GCA_041479715.1 Anaerolineae bacterium | reverse complement strand
TGGACCTGTCGATGATCGGCAGGTAAGAGGATTTGGTTGCCAGGAATGAAGCAATGGATTGTCTGATCGGCACAAAGACGATCGAAAGGAGTGCTACAATCGATCCGACAAGCAATAGCTTAAGCCAAAGGTCCATTCGTTGAATTGGTGAGTTTCTCATTCTTCTTCCTCCGCTGAAGCAATTATAACAATAATGATAAAACTAGTATTATTAGTGTTTCTTTATATATATAACAGCGCAGGACAAGACATTAGAATGGGACAGGTTAAGTATGTAATTACTGATCGTCAACGGTGAGCGAAAACAGTCGTAGATAAAAATCAGTCTTTCCAAGCCAGAGTTTGAGCTGCCCAGTAATGCAAAATAAGGGCTGATAAACGCCTACCAGCCCAAGAGACTTATTGAATGTCTGCCAAGTGGTATTAGTGGTCAGTTGGCTTCGCCGGAGCTTGATACAGCTGCCGTAGAGGAGTCTCAACAGGCGTACCAGCCAAGGGGCCGGGGTCGAATAATATGACCTGATAGGTGAAATCGCGTGGAACACCATTGATCATGACCCCAGTCACTGTCACATCGTAAGCAGTGTCACCTTGCGGGGGCGCATCGAATGATAAGCTCGGCACCCAAACTAATGTATTTTCTCCATATCCATTAACCACTGCCAGTGTAGTTACGGGGATGGCCTGCCCACCCGAGCTCATCGTCACTGAAGCCTGGGAAAAATCGGCAGCAGCATAGGCAAAGGACCAGCGTTGAAAAACGACCTGGTATGGGATGTAACCAGGTGGTGGCCAGGCTACATACTCTTCACGGGTTTGCGGTCGCGGATTCCACATGTTATTGTCAAAGACCCACAGCGCGTTCGATGCCCAGTAGCCGCCAGTGTTTGGAATGTCTCCAGTTCCCATTTGTAAGGTCTGCGGGTACAAGATCCATCGCCGGTGCCCCACGAAATAGTTAGCGCTACCCGGGTCCTCCATATAACCTGTGATAGCCGTAGGTCCATTGACACCCAGAAACAAGTTAGAGCTGCCTGCCGCCTCAGCACCTTCAGCTGTGTAACAGAGCCAGCTGGGGGGTGGATTATGGCTGAGCTGACCATTTACGCTCATCATTAGTGCGGCTTGCTGTGCTTTGCGATTGTATTCATCAGAAAGCTGGATAGTGCCTGGCACACCAGCCATTGCACGGAAGTAGTTGATGCGCAACTGCACGGCTTCCCGAAAGTCAGGCGAAGTATCACCTGGGTCACAATTCGCATGGCTGCCCGTCCAGTCAATGGGGATGCCTTCTGAAGCGCGGTAGACCTGGTTAAAATAGTCGAGTGACGTCTGGCGATCGCCAGGGTCGATCCATGGCATGAGTTCTGGCGGTCGTGTGATTAACGGCAGGTAGGCGTAATTAGTCGAGGTAATGGCAATATTTTCCCCAATGGATAAAGAATTAACACTTTTGACCGCCAGGGAACTGGAACCAGTGAGGGCGAAAGCAAGCTGCCTTGGGCTTTGCATTGCCAAAACCACGGTCACGAGCAGGACAATTCCAACAGCCATGCCTAGCACGGCGATCCGATGCATCTTCACTCAGCACCTCCAATATAATCCAGCGCCAGCGGGATCACTTCTCACGTGTTCACCGCGAGTATCTTCAGTTCACATTGAGAGCTAGATCGCTTACCCACAGGAATTTTTTTTGGCAGTTCATTCTATTCCAGTTTACGAAATGCGAAATCATGTCAACTCGATGGCATTCGCGGATAGAGAATAGCTGGATTTTGATATATTATTATACGCTTAGAATTATTCCCATAGTAGGAAATGCAATTTGTGGGCTATGCAAGTACCACATTCATGTGATCATTGATGAGCTGAATTTTCCAGAGCATGTTAATACCGAACTCGGTCTTATTAATTGATTCCATGAGGAATTTGATGCCGAATAGACTCCTGGAGGTCGTATTTATTCGGAACGCTTACATCCCTGGTTTCAAGGTTAGCCCATACAGCACACCAAGAACGAGCATCTCTCCGAGACCAGCGGTAAGCGTATAGAGCAGGGTTTTACCGGGCACGGTGAAAATCACCCACTGTGACGCCACTTGCATGACCACCCTGAAAAACCACGCCATTACAGCAAAGCTCAAGCCTTTGATCAGTCCAGTCTCACCGGGCAAGCTGTTGTAAAGGAGCAAAAATATGCCCGCCATGACGAAACCAAATACAAGGTCGATCACGATACCCACCAGGGGATTGAGTGATGTTTTTGCGATTGGGGCCTAGACCTTGTATAACCTTTGACCCAGCGGATTGGCGTTGATCACGCCGTCCAGGAGAGCAAATCTGAATCCGCTTACGACGCTGATAATTAAGAATTCAACCATTGGGTTTGCCTACTTGTTGGATAACGGGTGGAGGGTTCTAGAGTCGGTTACATTCTATTAAAGAACAGCGCGCAATTCCACGTTATCTGATGGAAAGACTTTATGACGAATTGGTTCAGCGGTATCGTGTCTTATGCATTTTTAGTGGCCATTTGAAATATACATATTTGTACCTATATGCACCCTCAATGATGTCACCTTTTTTTACCATTCGGTTCTCCCCCTTTGGTTAGAATTCACGGATTGTACCACTATAATTACAAATAAGACCTTATTAATAGTGTACATACTCCTATCACTTCAAGGATTTTAGACAAAAATCCCCCCTGTCCGGCAGTCACATTATTTAGAATCGGTGTATTAGATCCTAATAGTGGACGCAGAGAATGAACGTCTAAATTCTTCATGTTTTTAGTCACATTATGATAGACGGTTGTAACGCGCATTTAGACAGAATAGGTGGAAATGATATTATGGGCTCCACTCGTAGCATGGAGGTTGCTTGCATAGATAATGAATTGTGGTTAAATAAAACGCACCGCCAAATCTCTACGCGGTGCGTCTGATCTTCTGATTTATGACATACTGTCCGTTTACCTGTCCCCCTATATGATATTGAACCGTTCAGTATATTCCAAAGCGACCCTTATTAATGCATTGAATGGATCTGCTTGACGCGTTCTGGTGTCATTTTTGAGACTTTAGCAATACTGGCCCTACTGCGTTCGAACTCTGGTACGATCTTGAGAGCATCCGTTTCGCTGGCCGCCTCGATGGTAGCCCAGCCAGTATGTATGCCAGACTCGCATCCCAAATAAAACTTACCCAGATTGTCTTTCGCAACTAACTCATCCAAATTGCGGAGGCATTCTGCATCGTTATGTTTTAGTTCGACCTCATAAAGCGCCATGATATTTCTCCTTTTATTGTGAATCGTTTTTCTAATCTATTTCCACTTCTGGGTCCAGTTTTTGCATTCGCCGGGTAACGAACCAGGAGGTTTTGCAATTTATTATAAGCACGCCTTATTCATGTTTGGCGTTGCCGTCATAATAATAATTAGATAATATTACTCCGAATAGTAATAATTGTCAATGAAAATTAGTGTAAAGGGGTATACAAAGGTAAACGAAGTACCCCTGCAACCCTCCTGTATTATTTTTCAATGAGCTTACTAATCGTTCTCCAGCAAAACCGGCACAATCCTGGCTATGCGGTAGCAGTTCTCGATCTCATTGCCTAACTTCAAGTTTTTCCCTATGGACTTGCCATAACGGAAGAAATCTTCATAAAGCTGATCAGGATTGGCGTTGGCTAGCCGAGACAAGCTGGTGTACCCCGCCCCGATGAAATTCGAAATCGTCGCCTTGCTGGCCCACGGCATGCGGGAGAAATCTGCCCGGTTGACCAGATCAGAGATCATAGCTGGCGATAACCCGCTAACTTTAGCCAGGGAATCACGTCCTGCAGCCGTGATTCCCTTCTCCAACAGCTCCAGATTGGTCCGGACCTTTGACTCACGCAATACCTTGATCGCTTCAATGATTTCGGAGTCGCCTTGCACCAACCCGCTTAGATATTTCTCGCCAGGGATGAGCCAGTAGACCAGGTATTTCAAAACCGTAATAATGTCAGGGGCAGATACCTCGGACTGATTAATAAAAATCTCCAGCTTCTCGCGGTCTGCCGTTTTTTCAATTAAATCCTGCACATTCTGCACGCCAGCCTGATCCAGCCGTGTGATTATTTCGACCAGCCTGGAATTATATCCGGTGTAGCGGCCACGAGTATCGCCCAGCAGCAGCTTTTGGGTGTAGTCGACTAGCTGAGGGATTGTAAAGTTGAACTTGGCGCATACGAAATAAAATGCGAAGGATACATGGAACCGATGGCATAAATCTTCAAAATCCTTGACTGGAGAGATGAGCTTTTGGACTTCATCCCAATCGACGCCCGTATGACCTCCGATTATTCTAGCGTTATTTTTATAAGGACGAATTACTGATTCTACTGAATTATGCGATATCTTACCACTTTGAGATAAGCCCGATTGATGAGCTACCAAGGATGGAAAGTCGGCTCCGCGAGACATCCAACCGTGACACAACGTTGCACCAATTGAGAACGGTATCGTTGACCGTCTGCGTACCATCGCTGCCATAGCACAAGGTGAGCTGGCGGTGGTTAATTTCACTGCAGACAATATCCTTTTCCACATATAACCAACACTGAATCCCCGTTATAATTCAGGTGCTTGAAACCGTTCTATAAAAACATAATAAGCCCCAGAATGCAAAGTTCTTTTCTTTTGTAAATGGGGATAAATCCAAAGCACGATCATGGTCATATCTACAAGGAGGATCCAAAATGACTGAACAGATGGCCGAAACAAGCAATGTTCCTGAGGCAGAGCCCGATACCTATCATGACCAGAAAGCACTGATGCGGCTAGCGCAGATTGCAGAATGGATATCCTGGTTATTTTTCGTTATATTCGTGGTTTGCGGGGTAATCATTGGCTATTTCGCATATTATGTTATTCATAACCATCTTGCGATTGAGCAATTTGCTTTTGCCTTGCCACCCTTTTTAGTTCCTTTCTTATTGGGAGGGTTTATCTGGATCGTGTTAATGCTAGCTTCTGAAGCAACTTATGTGCTGATGGACATTGAGGACAATACACGGCGACCGCAACCACCTAAAATAGAATAAACACATTCCGTTGCGGGAAGTTACAACTTCAGCCGACGTTGACTGGTCCGAAAACCCTGCAGGCAGGCAGGTCAGCTTTACTTTGACAGGCTCATCATTTGACCGAGACGTCTGCCAAGGACGATCGTATCTGTTATGGATGCTCGATTCATGCTTGCAAGTCGGATAGACCTATAATTGACCACGGTGCAGTGACTTAATTTATCCGATGCATTAGAGAATCAAGTTACACTCTACGGCAGCCAGAAAGAGACCCAACCCAGATGCCAGCCATAGTCCAGTTTTGTTCCTGATGGGTGGCTGAAGATCATCGAACGATCAGCCTGGCGATCATAGGAAATGTAACGATGACAGAACAGGCTTCATATTCCAAAAGTAGCGAAATCACTCACCAGGAGCTCATGGAGCGTGAGGCAGAATTAGCGCTGATTAACAGTGTGCAACTGGCGCTGGCTTCACGCCTGGACGTTCAGGCGATATATAACCTTGTTGGCGATAAAATCCGCGATATATTCGATTCGCAGGTGGTGATGATTTCCACATATGACCCACAAACGGATACAATCGAGCACCGTTATGCCATTGAACGCGGCGAGCATATCTTTGCACCCGGTCGCTACCCGATCCGCGGGTTTCGTACTCAGATCGTGCAAACGCGGCAGCCCGTCTTGGTGAACACAAACGTGGCAAAGCTGGCAGCGGGGCTTGGGCAACACACCATTCCTGGCACCATCACACCCAAGTCCTGGCTGGGAGTCCCCATGATCGTTGGCGACCAGGTGACCGGGATCTTGAGCCTGCAGAATGTGGACCGCGAAAATGCGTTCGATGAATCAGATGTCAGGCTATTGCAAACTCTGGCGGCTTCGATGAGCGTGGCTCTGGAAAATGCACGCCTGTTCGATGAAACCCAGCGTCTGCTCAACGAAACGGAACAGCGCGCCACCGAGTTACACATCATCAACAGCATACAGGAGGAGCTGGCGCAAAAGCTTGACCTTGCTTCTATATATGGGTTGGTCGGTGAAAAGCTGGAGGAGTACTTCCAACCGGCCGATCTGGCGATCATGGTTTATGACCAGGAAACCGATCTGCTATCGGCGCCATTTCAGGTTGAAAATGGTGATCGAAGCACACAACCCCCATACCATGTGGGTGGGAAGGGTTTTATGAGCTTCCTGATCCAGAACCCACAACCCCTGTTGATCGATGAGAACATGGAAGGGGCAGCGATCCGCTATCAGAATGTCTATTCGTCCGGCAAGGGGCTTCCCAAGACGGCATTGTATGTGCCGATCATGATGGGGGATGTTATGCACGGTGCAATCGTTTTGAAGGATATGAATAGGGAACACGCTTTCAATGCCACAGATATACGCCTTCTGAAAACCCTGGCTAACGCGATGAGTATTGCGATTGAAAATGCCCGATTGTGGGAGCAGGAGGCTTTATACCGTAAAGCCTTGGAGCGCGAGTTTGAGATCGGCAGGGAGATCCAGGCCGGCTTCCTGCCTAAAACGTTGCCTCAACCACAGGGATGGGAGATTGCAGCATCGCTCAAATCGGCACGTGAGGTCACGGGTGACTTTTATGACGTCTTCGAGCTGACCGATGGGAAAATCGGCCTGGTGATCGCAGATGTGTGTGATAAAGGGCTGGGGGCTGCCTTATTCATGACCATATTCCGCAGCCTGATCCGAGCCGTATCGAACATTGATTTCTTCACCAACGCAGAATATGCAAGCACGCTCGACCCGGCCAAGCGGATTGAAAATGCGATATCGCTGACCAATAATTACATCGCTGAAACTCATGGCGAGGCGAACATGTTCTGTACGATCTTTTTTGGGATCCTAGACACAAACTCGGGTGTGCTGAGATATATAAATGGTGGTCACTTACCGCCGGTCATGATCAACCAACGGGGGGTAAAGGAAAAACTCACCCTCACTGGTCCGGCCGTTGGTTTAACGACGGGAACCAACTACAAGGTCGGTGAAGTGAGCTTTGAGCCGGGTGAAACAATGTTTGCCCACACAGATGGATTGACCGATACGGTCAACCTCGATGGGAAATACTTCGATATTGAGGAATTGATCCCGCTTTTCGCAGGAGATGGAGCTCTATCAGCGCTGCTGGAACAGGTGCAAAACCGGCTGAAGGAGTATTCATCAGGCACCATGCAGATCGACGATCTCACTTTGCTGGCGGTAAGGCGAAAAGAATAATAAGCTTCACACATGGCTCCTGCGAACTGCGGACTTAGTTGCGTTGTTCGAAAAAGGCTTAGTGTGAGAATAAAACGGGTGAAGTCTGTCGGGGTTAGGGAGCTATAAGCTCATTTTTATAAAGCAATTGAAATATGTATTCATATGTTACTGACGAAGAAGTATTTAGATGCCCGGCTCACAATTGGAGCCCTACCAATTAATCCCAATTATTTCCAACGGCATAAGTCAAATAAAACTCTAAAATAACCTTAATCTTCCTTTCATCTTTTTGGGGTGGAACGAGGTTTGGCTGATAACCAATACTTATACTCATATCTTTGAGAGATGTATTAGATGGGAGTAAAGTGCATGGACACCTACAAGACCAACTTTCACCGGCCAAGTACGATGACCCCGGGTTATCTGTCGTACTATGGCAGGGAGGGGACAAGGCAAACCAGTCCTACCACTCAACATTCTTCTCCCAGAAACTTTAAAGCTACGACACAAATTAATCCTGCTAGCAATGTAATGGAAGGGCACGATACCCTGCGGGTATGTTTTGACTATCACGGTTGTTTCGCCTTGGAAAACGACATACCGGCAGCCCTGCGATCGATCAATAAATCGAGGCTATCGTCGGTTGTGCGCCAGGTATTAAACCGCAATAATTTCGAGATCCAGGGCTGGCGGTCACGGAACCTGGATGGTAAGACAGGCAACCCCGTCAGCCTGGGATTGTATCGCTTCGAAGGTGTGGGGGTGGACCGAGGCGAATGGCTGGATTGGTCAGTTATCCTTAAGGTCATCCAATCCCCGTCCAACCTGGGGTTCATGAACTACGGTGAGGGGGATGACCCAAGCCATTGGAACTATTGGAAGCGGGAGTTGTTGATTTACCAATCAGGCTGGCTCGATGGGCTGCCGGAGGGAATCTGTGCACCGAACTGTTACGATGCTATCGAGATGCCCGGCAACATTGCCGGGATGTGGCTGGAAGATATCAATGATACCTATTCAGGTAGCTGGCCGTTGCATCGTTATGCCCTCGCCGCCCGCCACCTGGGACGTTTGAACGGTATCTACATTTCCAGGCGTGAGCTGCCGTCGTTTCCGTGGCTCAGCCGGCAGCGTACTGCCCAATGGCTGGATTCTATCGCCTGGCAGGATTTTCCGTGGGATCACCCGCTTGTGTGGCAGCAGTTCCCAAACCCTGAGCTGGACAGCTTCAGGAGCATGCTGCATGATAACGAGCGTTTCCTAGCCAAGCTGGACCAGCTACCCAAAACGATCTGCCATGGCGACACGAACCCAGCGAATTTCATCTCGCACCATTCGCCCCGAAAACTGGAGCAAACCGTAGCAATGGACTGGTCACTGGCAGGTATCGAGCCACTGGGAGATGACCTCGGGCAGCTAGTTTATGGCACATATTTGAATCTGAAGAGCTACCGGCTACATGACATATCGGAGACGTTATTCACCAGTTACATCAACGGATTACAAGACAGTGGTTGCCGCATCGACACACAGCTGGTTAGATTTGGGTACACTGCCTCAGCGGCATTCCGGGTGGGTCTGGCCAAGCTGGTGCGCCTGGGTGAGCAGCTGAACCGAGACAATGACTGCTTGCCGCAAGGTGCTTACCCATCGATCACCCCGCAGCCATTCGAAAGCCTCATGGCAGGAGAAGCGTATCGGCTCCTGGACCGAATTTGA
>JBGOYO010000090.1:0-9044 GCA_041479715.1 Anaerolineae bacterium | reverse complement strand
TCGCCAGGAGGGTTAATATACCGGGCTCGACTGTTCCCAAGTCTGGCGGAAGTGCTGTCTCCACTTCCAATCCAATGACAGGCTTTATCCCTGCCTGCACACAGGCATCCTGGAATTCGACTGCCCCGCTCAGGCTGTGGTGGTCGGTTAACCCCACAGCGGTCATCCCCATTTCTGCGGCAGCGTTTGCCAGTTCAAGCGGCGACGGCAGACCGCGCAGGAAGGAATAATATGAATGGGTATGTAGGTGGATGAATCCCATGCTGAGATTGTAACCCTGCTTAAGTTTGACGGGTAGTATGAAGCCTTGATTCGAGGCTAATCACCGGCAACGGCTAATAATGCTACCGCCCGGCTAATGGATGGTCGCCAGGTCTTTCAGCAGCTGCTCTTTCGCCTCCGGGTCGGGTAAAGAAGCTGCCACCTGGGTTGCCTGGGCGAGGAATTTTTCCATTGCCTCATGCTCACCTGCCACCTGTTCTGCCCGCGACAGGGCTTCATAAGCGTATCCCCGGTAAAACGGCAAAACACCTTCAGTCTGAGAGGCTTCCAGGCATAGCTGTCCGTAGTGCCTGGACAGGTCCGCCTGCCGCATGAGAGCGTAAACCCTTGATACCTGCCAGTATCCCACCGACAAATTGGTGGGGGTGCTGTCCTCCCTTTGCATCCAGTGCCACAGCGATGCCAGGCTCAGCTGGAGCATCCTGTCGTCCTCCTCGGTGGTACGCACAGGTTTGTCGATATAATCCCATGCCCGGTTGAAACATTCCGCTGAAAAGTACTTGTGGGCTGATTGCAGATCAAAATCCGGTTTCTTTACCATATTTCCCTCATTCCTAACGGTTTAACCGGACCAGAAATCACGGTCCGATACCCGAAAATAACGCTGTGGTTTGGATTATAACGTCAGGGTTGCTGGATGGGATAAATGTTTTATGAGTGGATATATTAATACCCCACGCGCATGTGCTATGAATTGCGATAAGCTTTGATCGCCAGACCCCCGGTCACGCTGTTAAAGATATCCGACGCTTTTACTTTATTTTGACCGAAGATCCTTGCCAGCATATCAGAGAATAACGGGATGTTGGAGCTTCCACCCGTCTTGACCACCGCATCGATCTCCCCCGGTTCCAACCCTGAAGCTCTCGTAGTATCCATCAGCACTTGCTCGATCTGGTCGCGGTATTCCTCAATATCTTTCTCGAACTGGCAGCGCGTGTACAGTTCCCAGATATCCAGGTCTTTCTCCTTCATCCTGGCGACCGTGGCTCCCTGGCTGGATAATGCTATTTTTGTCGCTTCCACCATATTGTAGAAGGAGAATGCCAGGTCATTGAAGATCAGCGATTCGAGTGCCTTTAGCCTGACCGGTGCCACCCCTGATTGGATCGCACCTTCCAGCTCGGCTTTGGCACGCGGCGTCGAGAGCTCGGGCAGGGCAGCCCAATCCGGGATGGTTCGGATCAGCTTTAGGATATCCGGGTCGTTTTGTGCCAGACCTTTCCCGAAGTGGGCTAACATGCGTTTTTGGATGATCGCTCGGTCGAAATCGCTCCCGGCGATGCTGATGCCTCCACTGGCATACACCTCCCGGTGCTTCGGGTCGCCCAAGCGCATGATGGTCAAGTCAAGCGTGCCACCACCAAAGTCAAAGATAAGCACATTTTCGGGATGGCTGAGTGATAATTCATAATACAGGGCAGCTGCCACGGGTTCGAGCTCGAATTCAACCTGCTGAAACCCGGCTTCTGTTGCCGCCTGTAGGAGTGTGTTTTGGGCTTTCAGGTCCTGCTCAGCGTCCTGCGAGAATTTTACCGGTCTTCCGAGGGTCGCCCCGCTGATTTCTTCCTGGAGCAAGGTTTCTGCACGCTGCTTCAGAGCCTCTAGGTAGCCTGAGATGATATCGGTCAGGCTGTAATATCGCTCGAAGACCTGCGTCCCCTGGTATTTTTCCGAGCGCAGCGCTGTTTTGATGTACTGCAGCAACCTGCCAGGCTGCAGCTCGTCCACATAGACGTATATATCGCGCACATAGTGCATATCTGAGCCGCGATAATCGATCTCCCCCGACCACTTTTGGACGAAACGGCGCTGCCGGTTGATGTTCTGCTTGTAGTAGATCTCAACCGCTTCCTGCCCGATAAAATGCTTGTAGTCGCGTGTGATGTACAGGATCGTCTTGACCACTTCAGGTACGATGTTTTTATTATCGATGGGCAGGATGTGCACTTTGCCGTCACGATAAATCGCCACGCCTGAATTGGAGGTTCCAAAGTCGATCCCTACCTTCAGCCCCATGTTATCTCTTCCCTTTGCAGTGCGTTTGCAGTTGATTACCCATTTGTTTCTGGCATGTGAAAGGTCGAAAAGCTCAGGATTGATGTTGAAGGCTGTCCCGGCACTCTGCCTGTCGCCAGCAGTTCCTGTAATTTTGTTACGTTAAGCGATCCATCATCCGACAGGAATACTCCCCAGTCTGTTGCATCGACCGGTGCTGCGCCTACGATGCGGATGCCTGCCTCGCGCCTCTCATTAGTGAGGATCGACTGGCCTTTAGACTTGAAGGAGTTGGCCTGATCGAGCCAGCTGGTCTCTCGATGCACTGCTTTGCCGTTCTGGGTGATAAATAAAATGGATGGCTCCTGGTGTACGATGAATGTCGACACGATGTGGTCGGTGATCCCCAGGCGGATCACCTCTTCAATCGCAGCTGGCAAGCGCTCCGCCTGCATGCTGAAGATGTATCCCTCCTGGCTGACCATCACGAACAGCTCATCCTTATTGGCAAAAGTGAGCCCGCAGGTTTTATCTGCCGGCAGTTTCACGCCGGTTCCGATGTAATCCTCACCCAGGTGTGATGTGAACGCCGCCATCTTTATTTTCTTCACATATCCACGCCGGCTGGCCTGGATGATCATTTCGTAAAGCGGCATTTTGGCAATGGGCTGGACCACTGCCAGCTCCTCCTTGATGCGCGGCTCTTCTAAAAATGCACCCTCCCAACCGAGCTTATCTCCACTCGAGCAGGGCAGCTGAGACGCTGGGTGGGCTACGGTCCGCCCGGTATCGAAGATAAATAGCAGCTCTTCCCGCGAGTTTGTGGCCAGCACGGTCGGCTGTGCCCCGTCGGGGCAAACCTCACCATTGAGGCTTGCCATGGAAGTTGATGCAGCTAGCTCTGCAGGCTCCATTTCCAATCGTAGCACGTAGCCCAGGGGGTTGTATAACACGATGCTGACCATCTCGTGGATGGGCGCGCTCCTCGGTGCCTCGGTGGGAAGGATGATTTCACCCCCCAGCTGGCGTTTGAGCAGCTCCAGCTGGTATTCGAGGCTGGCGATCCGGCTTTCATATTCTTCCACTTTTCTGCCGCTGAGCAGCTCGATATTCTGCGCCGACAGCTCTTCATCCCGGTTTGACAGCTCACTCAACCGGTTGGCAATATAGCGGATGATCAGCTCCGCCGAGGATGGTCTTTGCTCCACCTCGCGGATCCACTCATCGATCTTATCTGGACTGATCATGATTGCCTCCTTATGCACGTCGGAATGCCTGAGAGGTGAATATTACCAGATTTTCAAATTTCCTAACCGTTAACCTTACCTAGGTCCCTATGGAGTATTATTTTCTAAACGCAATCAGAGGAATAATAGTACTGTTCATCCCAAGTGGTAAACTATATAATATTCCAAAATAGATCGCTACCCAAGCATATTAAAAATAAATGGAGGTAATGTACAATGAAAGGTAACGAGAAGATCCTTGCAGTGCTTAATAACCTGTTGTCCGATGAGTTGACCGCCATCAGCCAGTATATGGTGCATTCCGAGATGTGCGATAACTGGCGCTATGCTGAGCTCCACAAAGCCATCGAGGAACGGGCGATTACCGAAATGAAGCACGCCGAAAGGCTGATCGCGCGCATCCTGTTCCTGGATGGGACGCCCATCGTCAGCAGCCTGAAGAAGATCAACATCGGTGCAGATATAGAAGCCCAGTTCGACAATGATTTGGCTGCAGAATATGGCGCCGTCAAGGGTTACAACGATGGCATCCGCCTGGCGTATGAGCTGGGTGACAATGGCAGTCGCGAGCTGATGGATTCCATCCTGACCGATGAAGAGGAGCATACCGACTGGTTGGAAGCCCAGATTGGACAGGTCAAGCTGATGGGTCTCCCTTCCTATCTGGTTGAGCAGGTCGATTAACCCTGGTATTTCGAAAGGTTTTACTGCCCGCCAACCACTACTTTCAATACCAGCAGAAGATCTCAAGGAGGAAACATCCGATTAGGGCAAATCCTCCCTGGGTGTTACCGGAATTATTGAGGTTCTAATTTATCGATGTAAATAAATATAAAGGAGAATGCTATGACCAAGTCGATTGATGACTTAAAAGCCGCGTTTGCAGGCGAATCACAGGCCAATCGCCGATACCTGGCTTTCGCCAAGAAAGCGGATGATGAGGGTTTAACCCAGATAGCGAAACTGTTTAGGGCGGTCGCTGCCGCTGAGACTGTGCACGCCAATAACCATTTTCGTGCTTTGGATGGAGTGAAATCCACAACTGAGAACCTTCAGGAGGCAATCAGCGGGGAGAACTATGAGGTGGTGTCGATGTACCCCGATTTCCTTAAGGATGCTCAGGACGAGTCAATGAAGCGTGCAGAAACAACCTTCCGCTGGGCTTGGGAAGTTGAGAAAGTCCATGAGGGGCTGTACCGCAAGACATTGGCTGCTTTGGAAGCGAAGCAACCGCCGGTGAACGTGGATTACTACGTCTGTCCAGTCTGCGGTAACACTCACGAAGGCCCTCTCGAGGGCAAGTGCCCGGTGTGCGGAACGCCCGCCTCGCGATACGAACGAATAAGCTAAGAAAACTTGCTTTAATCTGAGACATCCCGGAAGGCAGGAATGCCTTTCCGGATGTCTTTATATTTAACCCAACCTTACTCTTACCGGGGTGTCAGCGTGATCGAACAGCCGTGATCTACCTGGCGGGTGCGCCGTTTAAGGTGATACACCTGCCACGCCAGTTCCGTACCCACATTCCAACAATCCACCTTACACACCCTTTCCGTGGCGGCTGTCTGCAACACTTTGCAGTGTTGCACCTCGCATACCACCACGTCCGAACCGTTGTGGGCGATTTCTATCGGCGTCATCCACTGCATTTCGTAGACCCATTCCTTCGCGAGCGTGGTATACCGGTTAAGCCATTGGTAAAAGACCAGGTCTGGGTTGTCAACCTGGCGCTTATAAGACCGCAGCAGCAGCCGCTTGTAATCAGCTACGCCATCACGATCCAGCTGGTCTGCCAGGAAGTCATGACTGCAGCGTGCCATCCATAACCAGCTGGTATATGCCCGTTGATATTTCTCCTCATCCGGGTCGCTCTCGCGGATGGGTGCAACCGCTGCCTGCCACACCGATTCCAGCTCGTGCCGTGCCGCGTAGCCCAACCGCTGTTCCACAAATGGCAGCACGTGTTTCTGGTATAGTCGCACCATCCCAAACGCATGTATATATTTATCCCGGACGGGCATGGGTTTTAGGCTGTCCATTTTTTTCTTCTCTGCTGCTCGAGCCTGTGCTGCTATGATATTACAAAAAGAACCCTAAAAAGTCAATCTTATACGCTTCTTTTTTGATACCGCCTCTGTATTGAATAGCACATTTTGTAAACACCAGTGCTCATAAGCTTTTATGTTCGTTTCTTTTACATAAATAATCTTTATTCATCTGATTTTTTCTGCGTTAATCTACGGTTGATCATTTTTTCTTAAATCTATCCTGGAGTACGGTTCCTTTGCCTGCTATCTGTGTCAAATAATGAGAAAATCCTTTTTTATCTGCTTTATTCGTAAGATATCTCTTTACACTGATATCTTTATTGATCTGTGTTTATCTGTGTGAATCTGTGGTAAATCTCTTTTTCTTTACTAGCTTTTATCTGTGTTCATCTGTGGAATTTTATCCTAACTGCTAATTTCTCACTGCAAAGTGCTATCTGCTCACTGCGAAGACCTGCTCTTTGGTATAATTTTCAATCATCTTGCCATGGAGGAAACATGAGCGAGCGAAAGATTCGTGTGTTGATCGCTAAGCCCGGGCTTGACGGGCATGATCGGGGTGCCAAGGTGGTGGCACGCGCTCTGCGCGATGCTGGGATGGAAGTCATCTATACCGGTCTCCGGCAGACACCTGAGATGATCGCCGAAGCCGCCCTGCAGGAAGATGTAGATGCCGTTGGTCTCTCCATCCTTTCAGGCGCGCATATGGCACTCGTCCCGCGAGTGCTCGAGCTGCTTAAAGCCAATGGTCAGGAACGTGTCAAGGTCTTCCTGGGCGGCATCGTCCCCGATGAAGACGTGCCGCTCCTGTTGGAAATGGGTGTGATCGGCATTTACGGTCCCGGAACCCTCAGTGACACCTACGTAAAAGCTATCCGTAAAGCCCTGACGGCTGGCATTGTCTGAATCAGCCCGGTATGACTGACATGGACCTTGCTCGGGCAGTACTGGCAGGTGACCGCCTGGCCT
The DNA here is from genome assembly GCA_041479715.1 of Anaerolineae bacterium. Classification (GTDB taxonomy): domain Bacteria; phylum Chloroflexota; class Anaerolineae; order Anaerolineales; family UBA4823; genus FEB-25. The sequence goes on along the minus strand of JBGOYO010000090.1, from coordinate 2,500 downwards.
TGGCACGCACGCTTACCCAGGTGGAGAATGACACCAGCGAGGGCAGGTGGACTTTGAGCAGCCTTTTCCCACATACCGGCAAAGCTCACCTTGTGGGGGTGACGGGTGCTTCTGGCACCGGGAAATCTTCCCTGGTGAACCAGTTGGCGCGTTATTACCGTAATCCAACCTCAAGTGCCCAGCCCCGCCGCATAGGCATTGTGGCGGTGGACCCCACCAGCCCATTTTCCGGCGGAGCCATCTTGGGTGACCGCATCCGTATGCGTGACCTGGCAGGTGACCCCGGCGTCTTCATCCGCTCGATGGCGACGCGCGGCTCGCTAGGGGGGATCGCTTCTGCCACTGCCTCGGTGGCTCAGGTGCTGGATGCCGCTGGCTATGAGCTGATCCTCATTGAGACGGTCGGGGCGGGCCAGTCTGAAGTGGAAATCGCCCGCCTGGCCCACACCACCATCGTGGTGGAAGCCCCTGGTCTCGGGGATGATATCCAGGCGATCAAAGCCGGCATCCTGGAGATCGCCGATGTGCTTGTGGTGAATAAAGCCGACCTCCCGGGTGCTGAGAACACCGAGCGTGCACTACGCGGTTCATTGAACCTTGCCCATCCTCTGCCGCACAGGTTTATGCACCATGGCAAGCGCAGCGAAGCAAGCGGCCATGGGCAGCTTGAAATGGTCGCCGGTCAGCCAGATGACCCAACAGTCGGTGAGAGTGTCTGGGTTCCGCCCATCCTGCGCACAATTGCCCTGGATGGCACAGGCATCCCCGATTTAGCTGCAGCAATCGATAACCACCGTAACCATCTTGAGATCAGCGGAGGTTGGGAACAGCGAGACCGCTGGCGTTTGCAGACCGAGCTCGACATTCTATTGCAGACCACTCTGGTGAACGATTTCCGTTCCCATCTGCCAGGTGGTGAATATGAGCAGGCTGTGGATGATATTTTAGCCAGGCGGGTCTCACCTTTCCAGGCTGTCGAAAAGCTGTTCAATCATACGAAATGAGATTGGAGCTGAGAAATTATGATCTACGGTGAGCGTATTCGCTTACGGGCGGTTGAAAAGGATGACCTGCCACTTTTCGTGAAGTGGCTGAATGACCCGGAAGTGCGGCAGGGGATATTGCTCCACAACCCCGTCTCGCAGACCGAGGAAGAAGGCTGGTACGAGCGTATGCTTGCACGACCTGCCGATGAGCACGTCATGGCGATCGATGTGAAAGAGACACCCGCTGACGCAGTTGAAGGACGCTGGAAGCTGATCGGTAGCCTGGCTTTTGACAAGATTGACTGGCACGTCCGCGCAGCTGAATTCGGCATCCTGATTGGTGATAAATCGTACTGGAACCAGGGATATGGAACCGAATCCGTGCGCCTTTTGTGTCAGCATGGTTTCAATACTCTGAACCTGAACCGCATATTCCTGCATGTTTTTGAGAATAACCCGCGCGCCATCCACGCATATGAGAAAGCCGGCTTCACCCTCGAGGGACGCGAGCGCCAGGCTGAGTATAAGGATGGGAAGTTCAGTGATGTGCTGCGTATGAGCTTGTTGAAAAGCGAGGTCTGACAGGCTATGGTTCTGGTCATTGGGTTTGCTGAATCTTTGGGAGATATTCCAGCGGAGTAGAAATGATCTTCGGAGAATGTATTCGCTTCAGGACAATCGAGCGCGATGATCTGCCAATCTTTGTGAAATGGCTCAATGATCCTGATGTCAAACCGGGGATTGGGGTATACCTGCCCTTCTCCATCGCAGATGAAGAAGAGTGGTATCGGATGATGAACGAACGTACGGCTTCAGAACACAACCTGGCTATCGAACTGAAAGAAATGACCCCCCAGGGAGAGGAAACCTGGAAGCTGATCGGCAGCTGCGGTTTTTTTAACGTTGATCAGCGCAATGCCAGCGCCGAGTTCGGCATCATGATCGGCGATAAATCTTACTGGAACAAGGGCTATGGCACCGAAGCGGTCCGTCTTTTAGTGAAGCATGGTTTTCTGACCATTAACCTTCACCGCATCTACCTCAGGGTGCTGGAAACCAACCCGCGCGCCATCCGGGCATACGAGAAAGCGGGTTTCACTCATGAGGGGCGCCAGCGCCAGGCAGACTATAAGGAAGGTAGGTATATTGACCTGCTGGTGATGAGCATGCTGCAGGAGGAATTCTAAATACAGTGGCCTTAAAACCTGAGACTCTTAAATACAGAACCAAATACATCATCCAGTTGCCGAGCAAGTGATTTTTATATATGTAGGGGCACGATACATCGTGCCCCTACAGCGCTCTATAATTGGTATAAACAAATCTTCGACAATGAAAATAGATTATTGGTTTAAGAATCTGGTTTAATATAAGAGTACACTATATAGTGATGATGGAAACCAGGTATGCCTGAATTACCCGAAGTTGAAACTATCGCCCGGATGCTACGCATGGGTGGACGCGAACCTGCCAAGGGAGCGAGCCCTGCTTCTGGGCAAGCGAGCGGGGGACCT
>JBGOYO010000089.1:0-9160 GCA_041479715.1 Anaerolineae bacterium | reverse complement strand
TCGTAGGGATAGGGGTGATGGTCCTTAGCTTGATGGCAGGTGCCTGAAAGAACGCTTGAGTAAAACATTCGGCTGAAATCTCGCCGGTCGTTGCTAAACCGATGGATATTTCCCCGGGGAAAATGCAGGAGCTCTAGCAATATGCGTTTATTACTGGTTGCCTGAATGAAATGATCTCGAATGAGCAGGCATCGTGCTCAGCCTGGTAAACATCCCCGTTTTAGTCAATGCCTCACTATCGGCAGATACAGGTTATTTAGCAGATTGATCTTCAGCTTGTAATTCAACCAGCATGCGCTGATAAAAACTAACATTTACCGGATTGAGCGCCAGGATCACCATCAGCGCTTCGATCGCCGCAGTACGGTTCCCCGCCTGGAGATACAGGTCCTTGGCTGTTTCCAGTTGGCTGACGGCATCCTCCTTGTTACCCAGCAGGCGATAAATCTCTGCTAGCCGGCGGAAGAGGTCCGGCAGTGCCTGGTTTTCAGCAATCTTATTATTCATGTATTCCAGCGCTTCAGTTGTGCGATGGACGCTGATCAAGTGATTCAGGTAATTATCTAATTCGGACATGGCCTGACTTTCCTGCCCCAGACGAATGTTTAGCTCAAACAGCATATCCCGTGCTTTGGCATCATCTGGTTCCAGGGTTCGGATCTGTTCGAATACACGCACAGCATTACGCCAATCAAAGCTTTGCATATCGATATCTGCCATCCGATGCAGTAGCTTCACCTTCGTCTCTCGGTCAACCTTGGATTGCTGGGCAAAGCGGAAGGTGTTGGCGTAGGTCGTGCGTGCCATATTTAGATCGGCAAGGTTGTAATAAGTTTCAGCGAGCTTAATGTATTCCTGAATGGTATCCTGCGGTTTTCCACTTTGCGTAAGCATTTCAATTAGCTCGTTGCGTGCTTCCATGTTGACGGGATTTAACTCACACACTCGCTGAAGCAAATTAATTGCCCTGTTGGTCTCACCCCTGACGTGATAGTTTTTAGCAATGATGGAAAACTTCAATACTGCTTCAGGGACGCGGTTCTCTTGGACTAACAGGTCACCGATGCTGATGTGCAGTGGTAGGTAAGTGGGAGCAAATTTCAGTGCATAAAAAGCTTCCTCCATGGCGGTGAGTAGCTTATTGGCCCGAGCGAGCTGGTTTATTTTGGCGAGTGATTCAACCAGCTGACCACTAGTTGCTTCGGTAAGCATTTCTGCCAAGGGAATTGGGGTTGAACCTGCCGGCTGGGGAGGCAGTTGCTGGCGCGCATTTTGAGTCTGTAGCCTCCAATCAGGGCGGATCAACATTTTACTGATATTTTCGCAAATTCGCTTCTGCAGTTTAATCTCGGACTGCTGAGAATACGCCTCGATCAATGGCTCGTAAAGCTGGATCAGCACTTCGGCCTGGTCCGCTGGCACACTTTCAGAGTCGGCAATCCTTAAGGCTCCGAGGTATTCGATCGAAGCCTCTTTGATATTATCCATTTTATATAAGGTCAAAGCCAGGAGCAAACGAGCACCCAGGCCAAACAGCTCGTGCTGGATGCACTTTTTAAGATTCGTTACAGCGCTTTCTAGCATGTCACTCTTGGATTGCATGAACCCGAGGACGAAATATGCCGCCGAGCTATCCAGGCCTGCATCCATGGCGCGTTCCAGCTCAATAGCTGCATTTTTATCCTGGCCATGTGATTGTAAATCAATCGCCTGGCTCAGGTGGAAAACTACATTTGCTTGATCATAATGCAATGGTCCGGTGCTACCCGAACCCTGGACGATGGAGGTCATCCCCTTCCGATCTTGCGGTGCTTGAGCTTCTTCCTGTTGGAACAGCAATTCGGCCAGCATGGTCATCGCTTTCTGTTTGGCATCCTGGATGGGATCGACCCGCGGACGGTCCACTTCCTCGTCCTTCTCAGTCTGAGCCTGACGGACCTGCGACATCATCAAGGGTCCAGTGCCTCCACGCGGACGGCTTGGTCGGGGGAGAGGTTTTCCGCTCTGAAGGATGGATAATGCCAAGCCGGCCTCCTTGCTATTGGGGACCACTTCGAGAGCATGCTGTATGGTTTGGATGGCTTTTTGAATATTTCCCTGGCTTTGCAGCAAGCTGGCAATGGAAATATATTCAACCATGGCATTTGACGTATTGCCTTGGCGTTCAAAGACGAGCGCCAGGCGTGCATGCGCAGGCATACACTCCGGGTTTAAAGCGACTACATGTGACCAGCTGCGGATCGCTTTTTCGATATCTTTATTGCGCGCATATAGCTCTGCCACATCCATATAAGCTTTGCTGGCTTTGTCCAGGTCACCCAGCCTTTCTTGGATTTCTGCGACCTTTTGCATCGGCAGCGGGTCGTTCGGGGAGATTTTTACGGCGCGCTGATAATACTCCAACGAATCCGGATACCTTTGGAGCTCAAAAAGTGCCAGAGCCAGGCTGGTTAAGGCAATCGCATTCTCGGGGAACTGGTCGATGGCCATCCGATAATACGATGAAGCTGTCTGCCAATCCTGGTCCCAGGCAGCTGAATGACCTTGGTTCATAGCATTTTGATACACTTGCTGGTTGCCACTCATATTCTTTGCTTCCTATTCTTCCAACACAGATAAATCTCCCCAGTCGTGACCATGTCGGGCTTCGGTTTTCAGGGGAATAACTAATCTATAGGCATTCTCCATCATCGTGCGCACGATTTGGGCCGTCTTGTTCAATTCCTTCTGCGGACATTCCAGCACCAGCTCATCATGCACCTGGAGCAGCATACGCCCGTTCAATTCATTTTCTTTCAAAGCGCCAGCTACGTGGATCATGGCTATTTTCATGATATCTGCAGCAGTCCCTTGAATGGGTGCATTGATGGCTTCACGTTCCTCACGCGCACGTGTTGCAGGATTCCCGCCAGATTTGAGTCCCGGGAAATAGCGGCGCCTTCCGAGAAGGGTCTCAACGTAGCCTTGTTTAGCTGCCAGCAGACGCATATTATCCAGGTAATTTTTAACCCCAGGGAACTGCTTAAAATAGGCCTCGACAAAGTCCTCCGCTTCAGCCAGGGTCAGGTCGCTCGTGCGCGTAAGTCCATAGGGGCTCATCCCATAGAGCAGGCCGAAGTTAATCGCCTTGGCATTGCGTCGCTCAGACTTGGTGACTTTGTCCAAAGGCTTGCCTAAAATGGCAGCGGCAGTGGCGGTGTGAATATCCTGGTTAGCGCGGAATGCTGCCAACATGGCCTGATCATTGGACATGTGGGCGGCGATACGCAGCTCAACCTGTGAATAATCGACCGACAGTAGGGTGTTCCCTGGTCTGGCGATAAACGCCTGGCGCACCTGCCGACCCAGCTCGGTGCGGATGGGGATGTTCTGCAAATTGGGGTCGGATGAGGCTATTCGTCCGGTGACACTGCCGGTCTGATTATATGAAGTGTGGACACGCCCGGTTGAGGGGTTCACCTCTTCGGGGAGGGCGTCCAGATAGGTTGACTTCAGCTTTGAGAGCTCGCGATATTCGAGCAGCTGGTCCACCACTGGATGTTTCCCTTTCAAAGATTCCAGCACTTCTGCGGAGGTAGAGAAATTTCCAGCATCCGTGCGGCGTGTCCGGTCGGGAGGCACCAGCTTGAGGCGGTTGAACAGGACGTTGGATAACTGCTGGGTTGAATTGATATTAAACCGCTCGCCGACATGTTCGTACACCTGGTTTTCCAGCTCGTTAAGGCGCGTCTGCAGCTCATTGGACATCGTCTTAAGGAAATCAATGTCCAGGGCGATCCCGGCCATTTCCATATCCGCGATCACCGGTACGAGTGGCATTTCGATTTCATCGAATAATTTCAACGCCGAGTTCGCCTTTAGCTCTACCTGGAGCCCTGGGAGCAAACGCATGACAGCAATCGCATCCATCGCCGCGTACGGAGCGGCTTTTTCGATCGGCACACGGTCCATGGTAATCTGTTTCCTGCCGGTGCCGATCAGCTCAGTGATCTCGGTCATACGGAAATCCAGGCGCACCCAGGCGAGGTTTTTCAACCCCAGGTTGTGCGAAGTGGGGTTGGTCAGCCATTCCGCGATCATGGTGTCAAACGTGAGTGGCGTCGGTTGCAAGCCATTACGGGCGAGCATGATGAGATCATAATTGATGTTATGACCTACTTTTTGGATCTGCGGATCGGTAAATGGGCCGCTCAGGGCATCGATCACCTTTTTCACCGGCAACTGTTGCCCGGGTGCAGCCTGATGTCCCACGGGGATATACCATCCCTCCTCACCATCAACCGCCACCGAGATGCCCACCAAATCTGCTTGCATCTGGTTGGTGGAAGTGGTCTCTGTATCGAAGGAGATCACTTTGGCAGAGTTGAGATGCTCTACCAGGTCTTTCAGACTTTTATCATCGTTTACCACGTGGATTGTGAGCTTCCCTGCCTGCTCGGGGGTCGGACCAGTCACTGCGCCTTCCTGGGTGAACAGCGATAGCTGCTCCTGTTTTTTCGAGCTGGATTTTCCAAACGCCGGGTATAAGGCAGTCAGACGGCCCATCAGGCTTCGAAATTCGAGCTCGCGGAATAATGCTTCAACCCGCGCAGGCTCGAAGACCTCGGTACGCGCATTATCCAGATCGAGCTTGACGTCCAGGTCGGTGACAATGGTCGCCAGTTTCTGGCTGAGGTAGGCGTTTTCCTTGTTAGTCTCGAGTTTCTTGCGTATGCTGTCAGATATCTCATCTAAATGAGCGTAAACGCCATCCAACGTCCCATACTTGAGCAGCAGCGATGCTGCAGTCTTTTCACCAATCCCCGCTACACCGGGGATATTATCAGATTTATCGCCCACCATGGCCTTGTAATCGACCACCTGTTCGGGTTTAACCCCTAACATCTCGACCACATCTTTGGCAAAAAAGTCTCGGGCATCGGCAAGGGTTTTCCCGGGCAGATTGACTAGGATGCGGTCATCAACCAGCTGGAGCAGGTCGCGGTCGCCGGTTATGATCTTCACCCCATACCCCTCAGAAGCCAGGTGGCGGGAAAGACTTCCAAGTAGATCATCGGCTTCAAAGCCTTCCTTTTCAAGACGGGGAATGTTGAACGCATCGACAATTTGCCGGATACGCTCCATTTGAGGCACCAGGTCTTCAGGCATCTTGGCACGCGTGCCTTTATATTCGGGGAAAAGTTTATCCCGGAAGGTTTTTCCGGTATCAAAAGTTACCGCCAGATAATCCGGATGGTCTTGTTCGAGCAAGCGCAAAAGGATGGAAGTAAAACCGAATACCCCTGCTGTAGGTTCTCCGGCGTGGGTGGTGAAAGCAGAAGAAGAGCCCCTGGTCAGGGCATAATAAGCCCGGTAAGCCAGGGCATGTCCGTCGAGTAAGTAGATAATAGGAGGCATAGCGTTAATAGATAGAGGTTGGTTGTCTCACACATTGATTCTCGTTTTCTGGTGACTAGCAGCAATCAATGAGGTGTATTAAAGAGATTTCCATTCCGCGGATATCATGAAACCCGGTATTAATATCCAGCGGTAGGATGATTTAATCGAATTTATTTACCCATCATGTATGAGTTTATCACGCCCTTATCATAGCTGCAAGGAATTATTGACAAGGCCATCTAACCATGATAAGGTATAGTCAGGTGGAGAGGGCGATGCGACTTTTCCGGGTATGTTTGATATTCCTGTTTCTGCTGGTAAATCTGCGTGAAACGGGCAGTGTTCGGGCCGCAGATACCAGCCCTGGAAATACCGGCCGAAAAGCAACCATCGTTATGGCTTACACCAGGTATGAATGGTGGTTGCTCCAGTGGTCCGATAGCCAGCTGGTTTGCCAGGTATTTATTGATCATGAAGGCTGGCCCACAGCTCCAGACGTCCTAACCGATTGTGGCGCAACGATCTACAACCAGTGGATCAACACCCAGTCCTGTGCCGGAATGGATAACGGACAGCTGCCTCCCGGCGGTTGCCAGGGATTGTATTTATATTTTATCGGCAGTGCACCCGCTGAGAAGCAGATTGAAGTCGATCTACCTCCTTCGAAGGTAGATATAACATTGAGCGGGTGTTCTCCCACTCCACCTGAGAATATTTGCCCAACAATTCCCTCGATGCACTTTGAGGGCGTGGAACCTCTTCCGAATGAGCAAATTACCGCCATCCATGTCAAATATAATAATATAGAAACCGCTTGCCAGGGGAATGCGTGTGATATTCCAATGCAACCCACGCCTATGGCGGGAACCACCATTCAGTTCTGGGCAGATTCAAGCTTCGGCGATTCAAGTGCAGTTTTCACTGCTATGGTGCGTGTTATCGATAGTGGAGTGAGCGCTACGCCCACCAGTGGGGGTTGGTATGTCGACGTGCTCTCCAGCCAGTGGAAGGGAAATGACCTGGCTACGTGCTCGCAGGTGTGGCAGGCATTTCCACCCGTTGGAGGCGTCCCTCAGTGGTTATCCACTCCTGAAGATGCCGCTTTCCTCGAAACAGAGGAACCCTATTCCTACTTGGCTGGGCGTTTGATCGCTGAAGGTGTGGTGGATGCCTCATCCTGCCCGAGTGGGGGGCTGTTATCCAATGGTTATGCCGATAACTGCGGGCTGGAGGTGGCCATGCCAGAGGTCATCGTCTGGCAGAACCAATTCGATGACCAGATCATGCTGGTGGCAAATCAGGTCAAAGTGCCGGCGCAGCTGCTGAAAAACTTATTTGCCCAGGAGAGTCAATTTTGGCCGGGTGTGTTCAAGCAACCTCAGGAATTTGGGTTGGGTCAGATCACCGATAACGGCGCCGATACGCTCCTTTTGTGGAATCCATCATTCTATAACCAGTTCTGTCCCTTGGTGCTAACCGAGGATGAGTGTTCGGTTGGATACCTCAAGCTAAGCGTTGAGAATCAAGCCATCCTCAGAGGTGCCCTGGCGACTACAGCAGATGCAGATTGTGCAACTTGTGAATTCGGGATCGATCTGACCAGTACCAATACGAGCATCAATCTGGTGGCTAACACCATGCTGGCGAACTGCGAGCAAGTGGCACAAATTGTCTATAATGCCACTGGTAAGCTCGCCGGGGCTGTTTCGACCTACGAAGAGTTATGGAAGTTTACCATTGCCGATTATCACGTCGGTCCTGGCTGCCTCTCTTATGCCATGTTCACCAGCTACGCGGCCAAAACACCCATGGATTGGGAGCATGTCTCGGCCCATCTCACTGAGCCCTGCCAGACGGTCATACCGTACGTGACCCAGGTGACCATCACTCCCTGAGCGATCCGTTTTTTCCGTAGTTTTACGACTGCTGCCTTACTTTTTCCCCAACATCCTGATTAAACGTAAGAATTCCTCCCATTCCTCGGTGAAGAAATGAATGGTGACGTTATTTAATTCCAGGTGATAGGTGGTCTCTCCATCTGGCTCATCGGCCTTCCACACCTGATAGTGCATATTTTCTGTCTCAGCAAGAACCTGGGTCTCAAAATCCATGTCATGTTCCGGCATAGGTTTCCCTTTCTATAACTGTCACAACGCGGATAAATGTTGATACTAGGATGATTATTCTTATGGTGCGGGCAGCACGTACCACGGATTGATGAAACCTCCGAAATACCGCACTTCAAAGTGCAGGTGAGGTCCGGTTGAGTTCCCTGTGCTCCCTACTGCACCAATATACGTCCCGGTGCCTACCGACTGACCACAGCCCGCGCTGACGGAGCTCAAATGGGCATACAGGGTCTGGTAGCCGTTGCCATGGTCGATCATGACCATATTCCCGTAGCCACCATTTGCCCAGCCGGCGAATACAACCACGCCTGCGTCAGATGCATGTACAGGATCTCCTAAAGCACCGGCGATATCAATGCCGAGGTGCCCCGACCAATAATCATTACCAGAGAGGGTATGGTTTCCGGTTGGCCAGGCAAATGCCCCAGAACCATAGGCGCCGGAATAGTCTCCTTCACAAGCTCCTGGACCTAGCACAGATTTAGAGACACCCGAATGAGCCCTGGCGATGGTCGGCACCACCCATTGGCGGAATTCGCGATGTCCGTTAGGGATCATCACCCACTGCTCAGGCTGGACCTGAGGGTTGGTCAGGTCAAAATTATTCCCTTCCCAATCGAGGATATCCAGGACTTTGGCATTGAATTTCGCTGCCACCGATTCCAGGGTATCTCCTACCTGCCACTGGTAGTAAACCCCATCCACGGGAGGTACGTTCAGCGTCATCCCCGGGTTCAGCATGTCGGGTGAGTCATTCAACATATCGTAATTTGCCCACAGGATGGTTTCAGGGTGCAGGTTGAAGCTTTTAGCGATCCCAAAAACCGAATCGCCGGTGGTGACCGAATACTCGATTACATCCGTGCGCGAACGGGTGGGGATATTGGTGTGGATATTCGTTCTACGGAAGATCGCCTTCTCGGTGGCTCCGACAAAATAGCCGGGTAAGTCAGCGGATATCTGGCTGGATGAAGATGCAGGTGGATTGAATTGGGGGGTGAGAGTGGGGGCTAATCCTTGTGCAGATGCTTGAGTGGATTGGGAACGCCAACCGACGTAAGCAGCCAATAAGACCAGGCTGAGCGACAGCATCCAAATTCCGGTCAGCAGTACTCTATTTGGCTCCCGGTTCTTCTTTGCTGCCGCAGGTTGGGCGGTAGGTTCTGACGGGAGTGGATCTTGCTTGATCTTCTTTACCATGAACAATACCAATTTTACGCGCGTTTATTATACCTGCATCGCAATAACGCGCCGCTTATACCAATATGAGTAGATTAGTCTTGGTCTTCGTTGAGGGTTTCGAGGAAAGCCAGGTTGTCATCCGTCTTCGACAGGCGTTGTAGAATTGCCTCGGTCGCGGTGGCAGGATCCATCCCGGCGCCGAACGGAGGTGCGGCGATCATCTGGTCATACATACGGCGCATCAGCCATACGCGTGGGGTTAGATCGGGACCCAGCAACAGCTCTTCACGGCGGGTTGATGAGCGCTCAATATCGATGGCGGGGAATACCCGTCGTTCCTGCAGCCTTCGTGAGAGCAGAAGTTCCATATTGCCGGTGCCCTTAAACTCTTCGTACACCACGTCATCCATGCGCGAACCGGTATCCACAAGGCAGGTGGCGATAATAGTGAGCGAGCCCCCTTCCTCAAT
>JBGOYO010000088.1:0-9176 GCA_041479715.1 Anaerolineae bacterium | reverse complement strand
CCTGGTGCTCAACAACATGAGTACCTGCCTTACTATACAAAATTTTTTAATTCGGTGGAATTGGACACGACCTTCCATTCTTCTCCTCGAATTGAAACTGTTCAATCGTGGCACAATTCGACCCCAACTCTATTCAAATTTTGCCTCAAAACGCCTCGCGTAATTACCCACGAGATGGGCTTAAAAGGCGCTCAAGGGATAATGAACGAGTTCCTTGACTCGCTCTACCCTCTACAGGATAAAATAGGGCCAATATTAATCCAATTGCCTCCTGGCTTTACCCAGGAGAATATTTTAATCCTCAGTGAATTCCTGGAGGCATTGCCCGCTCTATACCGTTATGCCGTGGAATTCCGCCATCCTTCCTGGTTCAACGACCGGACCACCGAGCTATTAGCTCAATATCAGGTATGCTGGGTGAGTATCGATTTTCCCCATATTCCAAAAAAAATAATTTCGACCACCGATTTCATCTATATACGCTGGATTGGTATAAATAATCTGTACCATTATCACTCCTACGAGCGCGTAGATAGAAGTGAGCAGCTGATCTGGTGGCTGAGAGCGATCCACGAATTTGATACTAGTATCCCCAGCGTGTACGGATTTTTTAACAACGATTATGCTGGCTTCGCTGCAGGCACATGCAAGCGCTTCATGCTTCTCGCTGGGCTTACGGATGAAGAGCAAAATCCTCCATACCAGGAAAGGTTATTTTGATTGGCAGATAATCATATCGTTCCACATATAAACCCACAGGAGATATAAAATGTTAGTCGCCATAATAAATGTGCATGTCAAACCAGATCACATCGAGGGTTTTAAAAGTGCATCGCTTGATAACGCCAGTAATAGCATCAAAGAACCTGGCGTCATCCGCTTTGACGTCTATCAGCAATTGGATGATCCTTCACGATTTTCCCTGATTGAAATTTATAAGACTGATGACGACCCAGACCGCCATCGAGAAACAGCCCACTATGCCCGCTGGCGTGATACTGTCGCCGATATGATGGTTGAGCCACGCACTCGCAGCACACATAGAGTGATCTTCCCACCTGAATCGAAGTGGTAAATGCAATTCGAGTTTGCCACTTCATCCAGGATCATTTTTGGTTCCGGTAAGCTCAGTTTAATTGGTAGCCTGGTTGCGGGTTTCGGCCATCGGGTATTGATCATCTCGGGGGCTACTTCATCCATTACTAACAGGCTGCATAGCTTGATTGAGCAGGTTGGGATCGCGTGGTCAACCACCGAGGTCGAGAAAGAACCCACTGTAGACAATATACGCAGCACTCTCGAGCTTGCGCGGCATGCTTCAGTCGATGGGATCATCGGCATTGGTGGTGGCAGCGCGATCGACACATCGAAAGCAGTTTCAGCACTGCTCACCAACCTTGGGGACGTGAGCGATTATCTGGAGATCATCGGCTCAAATAAACCGCTTTCAAACCCCTCATTGCCTCTCATCGCCGTACCAACCACCGCAGGAACGGGCTCTGAAGTCACTCGCAATGCTGTCATAGGCTCTCCTGACCACCATGTGAAAGTCAGTTTGCGGAGTCCGTACCTGCTCCCATGCATGACACTGGTTGATCCTAAGCTCACTCTCACTCTGCCGCCGTCCAGAACCGCCGTTACCGGTTTGGATGCACTTACTCAGCTGATTGAGCCTTACACCTGCATTGAGCCTAATCCCCTGACCGATTCATTATGCGTAGAGGGAATTCGGCGTATTGCCAGCTCATTTTATAGGGCGTTTGACCAAGGAGAGGACCTTGCTGCGCGTGAAGATATGTCTCTCGCTGCATTGTTCAGCGGTATGGCTCTTGCGAATGCCCGCCTGGGTGCCGTGCACGGACTGGCCGGTCCCATCGGCGGGGAGATCCCAGCTCCGCATGGTGCAATTTGCGCAGCGTTGTTACCCCATGTGATGTCAGCCAACATCTCCGTGTTGCAAAATCGCTCCCCGGAGCATCCAGCACTGAAACGCTATTCAGAAATCGGCAAGCTCCTTAGTGGCGATCTTGAAGCTACAGCAGATGCCGGTATTAAATGGGTCAATGGTTTCTGCGCCCATGCCAATATTCAACCCCTATCGAAGTATGGATTATCTGAAGCATTATTTACGAGAATCATCGAAAAAGCTTATCAAGCCAGCAGCATGAAAGGCAACCCGGTAACACTTTCAGAAGGTGAATTACGTAATATACTGCAGAAGTCTTTATAATCCATAGATAATCTCTTGCTCACATCCCTAAACCGATGTAAACTATCCTCTGGAGGTGGCTATGAGCACAGGTAGAACCTTATCATATATCGCAGCGGCTATCTTGATCCTTATTGGTTTAGGCTTGGTAGTCATTATTGGAGGCTCCTATATCGTTGTCAGTATGTCTCAAACTGGGCATAGTGGATCTTTCTCAATCGGTATTATTGCCATCATCATTGGTTTATTGTTCATCGGCGGTGGTGCCTATCTGATCTCACTGGCCGGGCGTGGCAAGATGGGAGCTCCGACTGAAAATGTAACCCTCAATGTAGACCTCCCTGCAAATGTCAATCTCGAGACCATGAAGTGCAAATCCTGCGGGGGTTCTCTGACCATGGATAACATCACCATGGTTGCCGGTGCACCGGTTGTAAACTGCCCGTATTGCCATACCACGTACCAATTAACTGAAGACCCTAAATGGTGATTTAACCTGATCTTTGTCAGGACTAATCATTGAAATCAACTCGAGAAGTTATAAGGAGGAGAATTATGCGCAGATGGTTGGTAACCTTCCTGCTTCTATCCTTAATTATCTTGCTGGTATCGTCACCAGCAGTGGCCCAATCCTATTCATTCCAGCTACCGAAGGAAACGGTTGACGCTTACTGGGAATCGGATGGCACTCTGACGTTGGATTACACCTTCAACTTTACTAATAATCCATCTGGACATGTCATCGATTTCGTCGATCTTGGGCTGCCAAATAGCAACTATACGGAGAGCAACATCACTGCTTCAGTTAACGGTAATTCGTTAACAGATATTTCGTCTTCTGGTTTTCAGGGCCAGGGCTGTTGTGGGGTTGCCATTGGTCTGGGACAATACTCCGTAGCTCCCGGTTCTTCGGGTACCTTCAAGGCGCACGTCAGTAAGATCACCGGTGTCCTGTATCCCGATTCCCAGGATAGCACGAAAGCCAGTGCGGTTTTCGCCCCTTCTTATTTCGGCTCTGCATATGTAACCGGCAGCACCGATATGATCGTTACCTACCATTTACCACCTGGGGTACAGCCCCAGGAGCCTAATTACCACGCCGCACCGGATGGTTTTCCTTCTACTCCAATTACAGCTCATGATGCTAATGGTAGGATAATTTATGTATGGGAGAATAAATCCGCGAATGGGTATTCAGCGTATACCTTCGGAGCTTCATTCCCTGGCAGTTACATTCCGGCAGGTTCCATTGTTCAGGAAACTCCTGCCAGTACGACAAATCTACTCAGTGGGATTGCTGCATTTCTAAGCGCTGCTGCTATCCCCATTATTTGCATCGGTGGGTTCGTTGTCTTCGGAGTTGCCAGTTTTATTTCAAATAGAAACCGCAAGCAGGCTTACCTGCCTCCTAAAATTTCGATTGAGGGTCACGGCATCAAGCGTGGGTTGACCGCGGTGGAAGCCGCGATTTTACTGGAACAACCCCTGGATAAGGTAATGACCATGATCCTGTTCAGTGTGGTGAAGAAGAATGTCGCCGAAGTGGTCACGCGTGATCCTCTTGAGATCAAGATCAACCAACCAATACCCGAAGATCTCCAGCCGTATGAAAAGGATTTCCTCACTGCATTCCAAATGAAAGATCTCGAGCGTCGCAAAGGATTGCGGGATATGGTGATCAACCTGGTTAAGAACGTTTCAGAAAAAATGAAGGGATTCAGTCGTTCGGAGACACTAGCTTATTACACCGATATCACCAAACGCGCCTGGGAACAAGTGGAAGCTGCTAACACCCCTGAAGTGAAAAGTCAGAAATATGAGGAAGTCATGGAATGGACCATGCTGGACAAGAATTACAACGGTCGCACCCAGGAAGTTTTCCGCAATATACCGGTTTTTATCCCCATCTGGTGGGGTCATTATGATCCCGGTTTCGGAAGGGCAAGCGCTGGTGGAGCACCAATGCCATCGGGGGGCTCAACGAGTATACCCGGTGCTAATTTCGCTGCTTCGGTTGTTGCAGGGGTCAACAATTTCTCAACCAAAGCTGTGGGAAACATCACTGATTTTACATCAAGCATTACCTCGGTTACCAACCCGCCTCCTAAACCTTCCTCCAGCTCATACGGAGGTACTGGCGGCCATAGCTGTGCTTGCGCCTGTGCCTGTGCGGGTTGTGCCTGTGCCTGTGCTGGTGGTGGACGCTAGGTATCTTGTCACTAATTGCTGTGAGCACAGCTAAATCATTTTTGAATAAAATTAGAGCCAGGGTGGCAAATCACACTCCGTTGCCAGCCAGTTCAGGCTTATACCGCTTCGATTACCAGGATCAGGGTGAACGATCGCGCGTCCACTTACGCATCGACCCTGATGGCAGCGGCTTGTTGTTGGTCAACGCTTCCCGCATCATGCACCTGAATCCGACTGCCGCAGTCATGGCTTATCTGATCCTCCAAAAAACCCCACAAGAAACTGCTGTTTTCTCGCTTTCCAAGGCATTTGATGCTCCTAATGATCAAATCCTTGCTGACTATACGCAAATGACCAATCAATTACACGAATTGGTCAAGCCAGACGGGGCATGCCCTATCCACGAGCTCGACCTGGACGTCTTACCTCCCTTCACTGCCCGCCCAGCCGCTCCATATCGCATGGACCTGGCACTCACCTATCGCTGCAACAACGACTGTACCCATTGCTATAATGCCCGCTCCAGAAATTACCCTGAGCTTTCCACATCCAAATGGCTTCAAATTCTGGACAAGTTGTGGTCGATAGGGATTCCCCATGTAGTATTTACCGGTGGTGAGCCCACTCTGCGTAACGACCTCCCTGATCTGATTGCCCATGCTGAGCAGAAAGGGCAGATCACCGGGATCAACACCAACGGACGTCGCCTGTCTGACCGTAGTTATGTAGACGAGTTGGTCAAGGCGGGTCTGGACCATGTTCAAGTAACCCTGGAATCGCATGACCCAAATATTCATAACGAAATGGTCAATGCCCACGGAGCCTGGAAGCAGACCGTGGCTGGGATCCGGAATGTTCTCGAAACTCCGCTATATGTGATGACGAATACCACTATGCTGTCCACCAACCGCTCCACATTGGCTGAGACACTCGAATTCCTGGCGGAAATCGGCGTGCCAACGGTTGGTCTGAATGCTTTGATCTACTCAGGGCGCGGTAAAACAGTCAACTCCGGACTGCCTGAGGCCGATTTGCATGACCTTTTGAGCCTGGCCAGGCAGATCACAGCGGCTCACTCTCAACGATTGATCTGGTACACCCCTACGCAGTACTGTCATTTTGACCCCATGCAGCTAGAATTAGGGGTCAAGGGTTGCACCGCGGCTTTGTACAATATGTGCGTCGAACCGAATGGGGATGTTATCCCTTGCCAGTCTTATTACCAATCACTGGGAAATCTATTTACGTCAAAATGGAGCAGCATTTGGAATCATGAGCTTTCTGTGAAACTGCGCGAGCGTCGGGAGATTCCGGAAAAATGTAATCAGTGCGCCCTGCTTTCCGAATGCGGCGGGGGTTGCCCACTAGCGGTGGAGACGAATAATAGTTAGGTCAGCCGAAAGGAGCATCATATGTCCAATTTCGTTGATTCGATAAAACATCTTTTTACACGTGTGGTACCTATACCCCCAGGCATATATCACTACCAGGCTCCACCCGATGCTCCGATCCCTTATCGCCTTCACTTGCGACTCGAGCCTGACGGAAGCGGTTTGTTGATCGTGAACGCCTCCACGATACTCCACCTCAATCAAACCGCAGCCGAATTTGCCTACCACCTGGTAATCCAAACGCCAGAAGATCAGGTGGAGTACGAAATGGCCGATCGTTATCGAGTGAGCCGCGATCAAGCCCGCCAGGATTATAAGCTGCTGAAGGACCGCATCGAGACGCTGATCACTACCGCGGATCTCGACCCAGAGATGTTCCTCTATTTTGAGCGCTCAGCCCCGCATACCCACAAAATTTCCGCCCCCTACCGCTTGGATTGTGCCTTGACTTACCACCTGCCTCCAGGCACCGCCAATGAATCTCTCGTCCCACCTAAGCACATCAACAATGAATTAACAACCGATCAGTGGTGTGGCATTTTTGATAAAGCCTGGGGTATCGGGATACCGCATATTATCCTGACCGGTGGTGAGCCAACCCTGCGTGATGATCTACCTGAATTGATCGCCCATACCGAAGCGAATGGTCAGGTGGTGGGATTGTTAAGCGATGGACTGAAGCTCGCCGATCCTGGCTATCTACAGACCTTGCTCCAGACTGGCCTGGATCATTTAATGTTCTCTTTACAGCCTGATAATGAAAACTCTTGGAATGCTCTAACCAGCATACTTTCTTCTGACCTTTTCGTTGCGGTGCACCATACACTAACCTTACAAAATGTGGTGAATACATCTCAAATCCTCGAGCGCATCGCCAAGCTCGGTGTAAAAGCGGTTTCCCTGAGCGCTTCAGATCCTGCCCTGCACGGATCTTTGATTGATTTTCACAACCAGGCGGCATCTCTAGGGCTCACCCTCGTATGGGATTTACCCGTACCTTATTCGGCATTTAATCCGGTGGCACTGGAGACCCAGATAGATGATCTCCCCGCTGGTGCGGGTCATGCCTGGTTGTATATCGAGCCTGATGGGGACGTCCTACCTGCGCAGGGGGTCAATCAGGTTTTAGGCAATATATTAAAGGACCCCTGGGAAACACTGTGGCGATAAAGTAAAAAACTCGCTGCCATTCCGAACGCTACCGCTACGTTATACGATTGCTTCTTCCCAAACATCGGGATTGAGATCACTTTATCGCACATCTCGATTATTCCGGGGTCTACACCGCACACTTCATTCCCCACAATCAGCACGGTTGGAGCGTCTCCGTGTTCATCTTCGATATCATAAAGCCGTTCTGCTTCCGGAATATCTTCCACAGCCCATGTTCGGTATCCCTTAACTTTCAACAAGCTTATCAGCTCGACTCCGTTATTATTTTGTTCCCATGGAATGTTCAACTCAGCTCCCAGTGCGGTCTTCCCGACCCTGTGGTTTTCAGGGGTGGGAGTGATCCCGCATAGGTAGATTTTTCGGATTCCGGTGCCATCAGCGGTGCGGAATATCGACCCCACATTCCAAGTGCTGCGAATATTATCCAGCATGGCTTCAAGTTTCCAGCCTCCCAAACTGCATGTGCTGCTGCCTGGTTCAGCGCTACTGACAACGCTTGCTACGCTCTGGATACTCGAGCGGCATAACGGGCAACGCCTGTTTTTTGGGAATCCATCGTAGCCTGGGAAGCGCAACCTGCACTTCGGGTTATCACATTCATAGAATTCAAGCCTGGATATAGTCACATTCAACCTATATTCTCATTATAATATCCATTTAACTGATCATATCCTCGATAGTGGGATGACAAAAATTTATGAGCTTATCTATCCCTGAGTGGCACCAGCGCTACCTCCAGCAAGCCCACTGGACGCAAACCATGCGCACGTATTTATTCGGTAAAGCCGGTCTCCAACATGCCTCGAAGATCTTGGATGTTGGCTGTGGCACAGGCGTCCTGGAACTCGAGCTGCCAGACTACACCGACGCCCGCAGCTTCGCCTTGGATATCGATCCAGCCTCTCTGAATTACGCCAGGCAGTATTCTCCAAGTGCTGACTACACGCAAAGCAACTGTTTACACTTACCCTATGCCGACTATACTTTCGAAGTCATTTATTGCCATTTTTTATTGCTTTGGATTAAGGATGTGCATCAAGCGTTGGCCGAGATGGTGAGAGTTACTCGTTCAGGAGGATATATCCTCGCCTTAGCAGAGCCGGATTACGGTGGGCGGATAGATTTCCCCCCGGAATTAACTAAAATTGGTACCTGGCAGAGCGAAGCCTTGAAACATCAAGGTGCCAACCCTTACATGGGTCGTGAGTTACGTTCGATTTTCCACCGTGCCGGTCTTGTTAACGTTGAGGTTGGTGTTTTAGGAGGGCAGTGGGGAAAGGATGCCTCTGAGCAGGATGTGTCGCGCGAATGGGAAATGATTCGTTCTGATTTACACCAAAATAACGAATTCCTTCACCAGGCAGATAGGTTAGAAGCTCTTGATCAGGCCTCCCGCCGAGATGGTCAGCGGTTGCTGTTCGTACCCACATTTTATTCAATTGGTATGGTAAAAGGCTAACTTATTCCTCAGCCGGGATGCCTATTTCGATCTGGTCACCGACCACTCTGACGGGGTAAGCCGGGATATCCACAAATGCTGGTAAAGCCAATACTTTACCCGTGCGGATATCAAAACGCGCCCCGTGCCTGGGGCAAATGATCTCGTAACCTTCCACATTGCCTTCACCCACCGGTCCATCGTCATGCGAACAAACATCTCCAATTGCGTAATATTCCCCCCGAATATAAAGAATTACGATGGGTATCCCATCGATTTCGATAAACAACCTCTCCCCCTCCTTCAATTCCTCTATTGATCCCACCGGGATGAATTCAAGCTTTTCCTTGCTGAGTGTTTTATTGTTGAACACAGTTAGCTTTCAACCAACTCATCGCTTGCTTCTCCCAGGCCGTACACCCCAGCTTTGATAACCTTTAATGACAGTAGTGCGCATTTCAGACGCACCGGACCAAGCTCGATCCCCAGCATATCCAGGATATCTTGTTTTGAGATTTGCTTTACTTCATCCAAGCTCTTCCCAACCACACTTTCCGCTAACAAGTCAGCTGTCGCCTGCGAAATAGCGCATCCATGACCATCGAATGCCACTTCGCTCACCCGATTATCTCCATCCACTCGTAGGTCAATGCGGATATGGTCGCCGCACAACGGGTTATCATCCTCAAAGGTGATATCATGTGGGTCAAGCGTGCCCCGGAAATGCGGATTTTTATATCGATCTATGATTAGCTCACGATAGAGATCATCCATG
>JBGOYO010000087.1:0-9249 GCA_041479715.1 Anaerolineae bacterium | reverse complement strand
GGCCTGCATAGAAAAGATCCAATCAACGTCAAAGGTGTGATGGTCTCTCCGATAGAGGTGGTGGCAGCCTGCCTGCCAGACCCGGCGACCCTCGGCGATAAGATGAGCGGCAAGACTTGCGTGGGCACTTGGGTAACGGGGATGAAAGACGGCAAAAAACGGGAGGTCTATATTTACCAGGTCACAGATAACCAGGATAGCATGAGTAAATATGGCTGCCAGGCCGTCTCTTTACAGACCGGCACCGGCCCGGTGATTACTATGGAGCTGCTGGCGCAGGGGATATGGCGCGGAAGCGGAGTGCAAGGGCCTGAGGCATTCGACCCGCGACCGTTCCTGGCAAAGATGGGAGAATATAACTTTCCTTATCATATCCGTGAAGAGAAAAGTGAATATGCTGAAACCATTTAGCTCATTATCAGCCGACCAACCATTGGTAAGGTAGTGAAAGGAGATGCTGGAGATGAATAAGAAATCGAAATGCGTAACAGGGATAGCGGTTTTATTAATCCTTGGGATGTTATTTTCTGGGTGTGCAAAAAGCACCGTGGCGCCTACTGCGATACAGCCGGTGACGGGTCCGACTGAACCGGCGCCGACCGACACGACGGCTCCAACTCCTGTACCGGCGAAGAGCCAGATTGTGATCGCAATCGCGGAAGATCCACCTTCCTTCAATCCGACCCTTACAGACACGGGATATGACTCGCTGATTATGAAGCTGGTGCTGTTAGGATTGGCCGACCTGGATGCAAACGGAAATGCCTATCCAGAATTAGCCGCCGAGCTTCCCACCATCGATAATGGTGGCGTCGTAATGGACGAAGCTAATGGGACTATGGAAGTAACCTGGAAGCTGCGGACCGATATTCAATGGGCGGATGGCACGCCAGTCACTGCTGATGATGTTGTTTTCACCTATAATGCGTTGGTTGATCCCGATAAAGGTTCCTGGATCCAAGGCATCGATTATGTGGATGGCGTGGATAAGATCGATGACCATACTGTCGTGGTGCATTACAACACTATCTACCCGGGTTACCTGTCTCAATTTGGTGGCGAGCAGATGGCTATTTGGCCGGCGCATTACTGTGATGCCACGCAGGGATTCACATCTTGGGATTGCAATTTAAAACCCTTGAGTGATGGTCCGTATAATTTGACAGAATGGGTTGGCGGTGATCATCTGACATTTGATCGCAACCCGAATTATTATGATAAGGGAAAACCCATCATCGATCAGATTATCGTTAAAATCGTGCCAGATTCAACGGTGCGCAAGCAAATGCTAATGAATGGGGATGCTGATGTAGACATGTGGACCACAGAGCCCATGATTGCGGATTTAAAAAATCAGTCTAACGTAGAAATCAGCTTTGCTCCCTATAACCGCTGGGTAATGCGCATCTTCTTTAACCTGGCTGCCAAGGGGACGACCGACCCGGCAGCTACGCCGCATCCTGTTGTTTCAGATGTGCGCGTTCGACGGGCGATCCAGATGGCAATCGATGTGGATACCATATCAAAGGAATTCTTCCTCGGTTACGCTGTGCCTACCTGGACTGAGTTCTTCCGGCCACCTTACAATACCTGTAACATTCCAAAGCCTATCTATGATCCCGAAGCTGCTAAAACTTTGTTGGAGCAAGCCGGTTGGACTGACACGGATGGAGATGGGATCCGCGAATGTCATGGCTGTACCACCGGTGCTAAAGACGGTGATAAGATGGAAATGGAGTTCATCACTTATGCCGAGTATGGAGAAGCGCTGAACTTAACCCAGCAGTTTATCGCTGAAGAGATGAAAAACCTCGGTATCAAGCTCAACCTGTCGGTGGTTGAGGGAAAGGTGCTATGGGCAGCTTCGACAGATGGGGGGATTGAACAATCAGGTAATTTTGATATGGATATCTGGGATGATGGATATGGTGGCACTGATCCGACGGATTTTCTATCCAGCTATTACTCTTCCGCATCCGCTGTACCTGACCAAGGATATAACTACGGGCGTTATATCAATACAAAGATAGATGATTTACTTAGCCAGTCATATACCTTGGATGAAAATGTACGCAAAGATGTGTTCTGCCAAATGGCAAAAATCCTTAATGATGACCTGCCAGAGCTGCTGCTATTTACGACGATTGATGCCAATACCCATTCCACACGGGTGCAAGGTGTGTTATCGAACCCCAACGACCTGATCACCTGGAATGTAGCAGATTGGACTTTGAAGTAAACCTGGTAATTGCTGGTCCGATAACAGAGGCTAAGTGGGTTACTATGTAGCAAGAAGGTTATTGCAGGCAATCCCGCTGATGCTTATCGTCAGTATTGTATTGTTTGCATTGGTAAATCTGGCACCAGGCGGTCCATTGGCTGCCAGGGGGCAAATCCGCCATATGCCTGCTGCCCAGATAGCGCTTCTGAAGCGCCAATTTGGTCTGGACCAACCGTTAGTATTACGCTATATATTTTGGCTTGTGGGCAATGACTGGACGCAAGTCGATACCAATGGAGACGGTATTAAAGACAACCCCGGGCAGGCAAAGGGAATTTTGCGCGGCGATTTTGGGGTGTCATACCGAACACGTAAGCCAGTCATCGATTCGATTGGCACCTATCTGAAAAATACCGTCTACCTGATGTCGGTAACATTAATCATCGTGGCAATAATAGCCGTACCTGTTGGAGTGATATCAGCTGTAAAGCAATACTCTGTTTTTGACATTATTGTTACCACGCTGTCTTTCATTGGGCAGGCCATCCCTGAATTTTGGCTGGGTTTGATCCTGATATTGATATTTTATGTCTGGCTGAAAAACCCATTTACCGGCGATTCGCTGCTGCCCTCTGGTGGAATGTATACCCTGGGGATTGGTTTTTCTCTCATCGACTGGACCAAGCATCTGATCCTGCCGGTTACCATGGGAGTGGTGGGTTGGGTCACCTGGTATTCGCGCTTTTTACGCTCAAGCATGTTGGATGTGATCCACCAGGATTATATTCGCACCGCCCGCGCCAAAGGTCTAAAAGAGAGAAATGTACTATTCAAGCACGCTTTGAGGAATGCCCTTCTCCCATTGGTAACCATATTTGCTTTGGATCTGCCGTATATCTTTGCCGGTTCCCTTTATGTAGAGATCCTCTTCTCCTGGCCCGGGATGGGACGGTTATATTACCAGGCTGCCCAGGATCGAGATTATCCAACGCTCATGGCCATCTTAACTCTTGGAACAGTAGTGGTGATCTTTTCAAACCTTCTGGCCGACGTAGTGTACGCAAAACTGGATCCCCGCATTCATTATGACTGAGGCTGTGCATCGTTTAGCCCAACCTGAAAGTATGCGCGGTCTGATCTGGAGACGCTTCCGCAGGCATCCAGGTGCGATCATGGGCTCGATCGTGTTGAGCTGCATCATTTTGACATGTACATTGGCGGGTCTTTCACCTTACGATCCAGGGAAGTCAAATTTAGCCGAACGCTACCAGCCACCTTCATTATCTCACCCAATGGGGACAGATGCATTGGGTCAGGATCTGATGACGCGGGTATTATACGGGGGAAGGGTCTCTTTGGCGGTTGGCTTTTCAGTCATGATCATCACCTTGGTGATTGGTGTACCGGTGGGGGCGATTGCGGGTTACTTTGGCGGGAGGGTGGACAATATTTTAATGCGGATCACCGATGCAGCCTTAGCCTTGCCATCATTGATGGTGCTGATTCTATTAAGTGCCATCTTGCGTGAGGTGAATGCGTCATTTTTAAAAAGCAACCCGGTGCTGACCATTGCAGCAGTCATCGGCTTGTTATCCTGGATGTTCGTCGCCCGCCTGGTGCGAGCATCCTATCTGGCGATCCGTGAGATGGATTTTGTTACTGCCACCCGCGCTTTGGGGGCGAACAGTTTGCGCATCATCGCTGTCCACATCTTTCCCAACGCCATCGGGCCGGTCATCGTCGAAGCCACCCTGGAGGTGGCTTACGCTATCTTGGAAGAGTCGGGGCTCAGCTACCTGGGGTTTGGCATCCAACCACCCACACCTTCCTGGGGCAACCTGCTCACTAATGCTCAGGAGCATATGATTAAGTATCCCTGGTTGGCGATTTTTCCCGGTTTAATGATCTTCCTGTCCGTTATCTCGATCAATTATATTGGCGATGGACTGCGCGATGCCTTTGATCCGTATAAAGTCCTTCAAAAAATCGGTGAAGTGTAATGGAAACCTTGGTACAGGTATTATCTAACGATGAATGCAGCCGTATACATGAGGAAACGCTGAAAATCCTGTCAGATACGGGAGTGCGTGTCGATACCCAGCGAGGTCGAACTTATCTTCAACAGGCTGGTGCGATTGTCGACGAAGCTTCACATGTCGTTCGCTTCCCGCGAGATCTTGTAGAAGAGTGTCTAAAGCAGGCTCCCAAGGAATTCAGCCTGGGCTCACGCCGCCCTGATCAGTCAATACCCATGAACCGCGGTCAATGTGGTGTGATCCTGGATGGCGGCGCCATCTATACCTATGATGCACAAAAGGAAACCCGTCGTCCAGCCACGCTGGAGGATTGGTATCTGGCCACCCGTCTGGGTGACTGCCTTGACGGGATTGATGCCTATTGGGCTGTTATTGAAGGCTGTTGGGGGCATATGCCCGGAGATATCGTTGCTTATTGGAAGGCTGTTTTTCAGAATTTCTCCAAGCATGTACAGGATGCCACCGTAACTCCAGAAGAAAGCCGCTGGATGCTGGAGGTGTTCCAGGTGGTGTTTGGCGGTCGGGATACGTTCAAGAAAACCCTGCCTGTGTCATTCATCGTTTGCCCGACCTCTCCATTGATCATCGAAGGTGAATACACCGATGCCTATCTGGAGACGCTCGGGTGGGGTATGCCCGTGGCAGTCATGACTATGCCCCTGTTGGGCATATCCAGCCCGGCTACCTTGATCTCTGAGCTGGTGTTGACCAATTGTGAGACTTTAGCAATGCTGTGCCTAGTTCAGTCTGCCGCCTCAGGGACGCCGTTTATTTACGCGGCCGCACCGGTCATCGCGGATATGCACTCCGGCAGGTTTGGAAGCGGTGAAGTAGAGCATTCCCTTCTGGGTGCGGCGGTCACACAGATAGCCAGGATGTACCAGCTCCCGGTCGAAGCCAGCGTGGGCGGGTCTGACCACTACATCCCGTGCCTCCAGGCCGGGTATGAGCGCGCCTTGAACTATACCCTGCCCATACTGGCGCGGCCAGACCTTCTCGTAGCGCCCGGTCTGCTGGGAGGTTCCACTATATTCAGCCCCGAGCAGCTGGTCATTGATGTGGAAGTCATCCGGCGCTGTAAACGCCTGAGTGCAGGGATTGCCAGCCGTTCGGAGAGCTGGTTGGGTGATGTGATCGCCTCAGTAGGTCCGGGCGGGAATTACCTGTCACACAAATCCACGCGTCAGGCTGTGCATTCTGGGGAGGTATATTACAGCCAGCTGGGGTTGCATGGCAGCTATGACCAGTGGGTCAGTACCGGCTCGCCAGATTTGCTAGCAGAAATTCACCGTGATATTCAAGACAAGCTAGCAAATCATCAACCCCTGCCGCTGCCCGAAGATGTAGAGCACGAGCTGGAGGCTTTGGAAAGGCGCGCCCGGTCGGGTGAACGTCGTCAGGAAATTGTCCTGAATAAATAAACAATAATGATCTTGCTAACCTGAGCATAAAAATAAAACTAGTGGAGGATGTACCCATGCCAACCCAATATCCACCCCTCGAGCCGTTGAGAACTTCCTTCCGTCTGCGGTTTCTGACTGATGACCAGCTGGACAGTTTACAACAGGCTACACTGCAGATCCTGGAAAAAACAGGGGTGCGTTTTCCATCTCAACAGGCACTCACCATCTTCGCCGAGCACGGCGCACAGGTGGACTGGCAGACCCAGATCGTCAGGATGCAACCGGATTTTGTGCTGAAGGCTCTATCAACCATCCCCAGGTATTTCAGACTGGGGGCGCGCCGTCCTGCCTATGATCTGCAGCTCGAAGAAGGCGTGACCTACTTCACCACCGATGGCTGCGGTGTAGAGACAATTGACTTTGACACTCGCCAGCGCCGCCCTTCATGTAAGCAGGACGTTGCCACCATGGCACGCATCTCCGACTACCTGCCCTCGATCGGTTTTATCTGGCCGATGGTCAGCGCCCAGGACCACGGTGAAACCGCCCCCTTGCATGAGATTGAAGCCGCCTGGAATAACTCGGTTAAACACGTCCAGAGTGAGACGGTGATGGGCGCTATCCCCTGTCGTTATGCGGTAGAGATGGCTGAAGTTATTGCGGGCAGCCGGGAGGAAATGCGCCATAGGCCGACATTTTCCCTGGTGGTATGCACCATCGCCCCTCTGGTGCAGGATACCGCAGGCATCGAAGGCGCCCTGGTGTTGGCCGAGGCCGGCCTGCCGGTTGGCTTCCTAGCCATGCCCACCCTGGGCACCACCGCTCCTGCCACCCTGGCTGGTGCCTTCGCCATGGGTGACGCCGAGATCATCAGTGCCGCCGTTCTGATGCAGCTGCACGCCCCAGGTGCGCCGGTATTCCACTCGCTGATGCAGGCCTGGGTGGACCCACGCACGGGTGGCTATATCAGCTATTCCCTCGACAGCCGCACGCGTTATGCCCCCGTTGAGATGGCCCACCACTGGGGGATGGCTTCCCTGGGGGCCTGCTACGGCACGGATGCGCATGAACCGGGCACTTGGCAGGGGGCCGGCGAGGTGGCGCTTGACCCATTTTTGGCTGGCCTTGCATGCGCAGATATTGTCACCGGTATGGGCCTCTCTGAAACCTACACATTGCTCTATCCCGAGCAAATTATCATGGATGATGACCTCTACCAGCGCGCCCGCTATGAGCTGATGAAACTGGATGTGAATGAAGATACACTCGCCCTTGATATCGTGCATGCCGTGGGTCCGGGCGGTCACTTCTTGGGGCAGAGGCACACCCGCAATCACCTGCGCGAATCCCTGGTGCGCGGTATCACTCACCAGCTGGGCGAGGACGGGAAATATCGCGACCCGCGCCAGGTGGCGATTGATAAAGTCGATTGGATCCGCAAGAATCACCAGCCCGAGCCCCTCGAAGCAGAGAAACAATCAGAGCTCGTGCGTATCCTGGCTGCTGCGGATAGAGAAATCTGTAAGGGATAAGAAATGACCAGTGAAACCCCAAGCTTACAACCGATTGTGCCTGCTTATCATACCCAAATCCTGGAGGATGCGCAGCTCGACACACTGCAGTCTGCAACCCTGGAGATTTTGGAGCAGGTCGGGATCCACTGCCCGTCGGAGAAAGCCCTCAAGATATATGCTGAGCACGGTGCAACAGTGGATTTTTCCCGCCAGCTGGTGAAGCTGCCTAACAATGTCGTCCTTGATGCGATGAGCCATGCGCCCCGTTTTTATACCATGGGGGCGCGCCACCCATCCTTCGATTTGAACCTGGATGGCAAGACCATGTATTGTGCCACCGATGGTTGCGGGGTGGAAACCATCGATTTTGCCACCCGTCAAAGGCGGCAGTCCAAAAAGGACGACGTGGCTGCTATGGCACGCGTCTCGGATTATCTCAGTGCCCTCAGCTTCTACTGGCCCATCGTCAGTGCCCAGGATTTCCCTGCCACGGCACCTCTGCATGAATTAGATGCCTCCTTCAATAACACGGTCAAACACGTGCAGTCAGAAACTATTATGGGCGAGTGGACTGCCCGCTACGCCATTGAGATGGCGGATGTGGTTGCTGGCTCTGAGCAGGTGAGGCGAGCACGCCCACCTCTCTCTTTGCTGGTCTGCACCATCGCACCCCTGGCACAGGACCGGGATGGCCTGGAATCAGCCCTGCTCTTCGCCCAGGCGGGTCTACCGGTTGGCTTCATGTCGATGGTCAACATCGCCTCTACCGGTCCGGCGACCATTTCCGGTTCGCTGGTGACCGGGGATGCCGAGATTGTCTCCGCCCTGGTGTTGATGCAAATGGCTTATCCGGGCGCGCCGGTATTCCATTCACTTCTGCCGGGCAGCATGCACCCCCACACAGGAGCCTACCTGAGTTCCACCCTGGAGGGCTCTCAGCTTTACCCGATCGGGGTGGAGCTGGCCCATCGCTGGGGCGTCCCCACCCTGGCCGGCATCTTTGGCACTGATGCCCAGGTGCCGGGTTGGCAGTCGGCTGCCGAGGCTGAATCATCCTTGTTATTATGTGCTCTCACCGGCGCGGAGACCGGAAGCGGCTTGGGTTTGGTTGAATCCTGCACCTTGCTATACCCCGAGTCGATCCTGCTGGATGCGGATGTGTACCACCGCGTGCGCATCGAATCATCTCGATTAGATACCAGCCCCGAAGCCCTGGCGCTGGAGGTGATCAAGGAAGTCGGTCCGCGCGGACATTTCTTGGCACACCGGCATACCCGCACCCATCTACGCCAGCGGCAATTCTCAAGCTTGACCGCCCAGCCATCCCAGGGGGGTGGATATCGGGATCCGCAGGAAGTGGCGCGCGAAAAGATTAACTGGATCCTGGCGAACCATCACCCCATGTCCTTAGACGAGGTTCAAAAAGCCGAACTGACCAGGATCCTGGCAGCCGCTGATCGCGAAGCAAGCTTAAAATAAACCCGCTGGGACCATGTGATCTTCAATCCTAGCCGTATGATCAACCAGGAGCATCTATGCAATTAACTGCCCAAATTCTCACCGAAGACGAACAGCACCGCATCCATAGTATGAGTTTACGCATCCTCGAAGAAGTGGGCATCCGCTTCCACGGTGATCGGGCGCCAAAAATCTTGCGGGAAAATGGAATAGAAATCAGCTCAGAAGACAAAATTGCCAAAATCCCCCGCGAGCTGGTAGAGCAGGCGCTCAAAACCGCCCCCAGGTCGTTCGTTTTAGGCGCCCGCAACCCCCAGTTTAACTTCCCGCTGCCTGCCTCAGCCACCCGTTACTCCATCGATGGCACAGCCGCCTTCACCCTGGATTTTCAGACCGGTGAGCGGCGTTATGGGACCAGCAAGGATATCGAGAACGCCTTGCGCATCTTTCAGCACATGGATATGGGCGTGATGGCTTGGGCACCCACCTGTGCCGAAGACCAGCCGGCGAACATTCGCGCCATATCCGAGTTCTTTTCCATGGCGCGCTGCAGCTCCAAGCACGGCGAACATGAGCTCCACACGGTGGCTCAGGTGCCATACCTGGTGGAAGGCCTG
>JBGOYO010000086.1:0-9298 GCA_041479715.1 Anaerolineae bacterium | reverse complement strand
TATCGAGTGGTCAAGCCGCAAGTATTCGACCTGGTGGATTATGCCAACCGGCTGAGCGGCGATAGACCGGTCCATATCAGCCAGAAAAAGTTGTCCGATTGCCCCTGCCCGAAGTGCAATCCGAGTGCTGATGGAGATGGCAGCGAGCATCTGGATGACTGAGAAAGGTATCGCTTAAATGCCAGATTACCTGGAATTTGCCGTTGATAAATTCACCTTCAAGGTCGCAACAGACCGATTCTACTCAGCCGAAGGTATGTGGGTTAAACAGGAAGGTAATAATATGCGCCTCGGCATCTCCGATTACCTGCAACAGCGCAGCGGTGATGTAGCATTTGCGGAGCTCAAACTTGTCGGGACGGTTCTTGCTTTCGGCGACGAGCTGGCGGTGATCGAGACGATCAAGGTGGATATCAGCCTGTCATCCCCGGTGACAGGTCGGGTAGTTGAGGTAAATCCGGTGATGGAAAATGCCCCTGAGATAATCAATCAAGACCCCTATGGGAGCGGCTGGCTCGCAGTGATCGAATCGAATGAAGCCGGAGCGAATACCAAGAAGTTATTGGATCCTCAGGCCTATTTCACCAGGATCAAGCTGGAAGCCGAGCAGGAGGCTGGTAAATAATGGCTGAAGCTGATCAAGCACGCAAAATTGTCATCGTACCGTGCAGTGGTATCGGTAAAACCTATGGCACGGTCAGCCGTGAAGCGGCCTACGATGTCACCGAGGATTTACGCCCTGAACAGACGAGAATGGTGGCGTTATCTAAGCTTGTTTTGGGAGATGAAGAGGCGCGCTCAATCGTTACTAATAATCCCGCCATCACTATCGATGGCTGCAAGCTGGCCTGTGCCACGAAAATGGTGCAGGAGAGTGGTGGCATAGTCGCTCGCGATTATGCCGTCTTGGAGGTTTACCGGCGCTATAAACAATTCAAACCCCAGGGAATTGCCGAGCTCAATGAAGGCGGGATGCATCTTGCCCAAGCACTGGCGGATGAAATTGTCCAGGTTGTAGATGAGCTGACAAGTACCTGCGAAGGAGGCGAGAATGGTTGACCTGCCGAAGAAGAAAGTGGGAATTATCGCCTGCTCGGGCGAGGAGCTACCGGAGGGCACCATCACCCGCCTGGCAGCCCTGCGTGTGCTGGAGCTGCTGCGTCCGAGTGATACGGTGACCATCTGCCTGCCGCTCTTTTTAGCTGGCGGAGAGAGTGACCGGGCTTTCGCCAGGTTCTACCCTACCATCTCGATTGATGGGTGCCAGCTACGCTGTGCCGAAAGGGCGACCGAGAAGTATTCGCATAAACCGGCTGCCAGCATTATGGTTCGAGACGTGATCGAAGCAAATCGCCTGGATGAGCCGGAAGGGAAAAGGCAGCTGAACGAGGCCGGTCAGCAGGCAGTCGACCTCACTGCCGAACAGATCGCCAGCACCGTCGATCAGCTGCTTGGAAATCAATGGGACAGGAAATTAGGTAATGTTATCGAGCTTGAGATTATTGGAGAGCCTCAACCGGATGAAGCTGAGGAGCCTGTAGTCGCTGTCTGCGCATGTGGGTCAGGCATCCCAGTCCAAAATATAATGATCGGTGGTCAGGAAGTGACCCTGGTTGGTCTACCCCTGATCTTCCAACAGTTTACTGAAGCCGGGAAATTCCCCACCAATGAAGCTATCAGCGAGCTAATGGACACAGTCAAAATTTACAACTCCATCCCTTCGGAAGAAGAACCAGCCTATCGGAAAGAGATACAGAACGCCTACAAGAATTTCTGGTTCAAGGGTAAAACCAGGTGAGCCAGACTGCCGTTTATTCAACCAGGGTCGCCTGGAAGGGTGAGCACCTGGGATCGATCCACATGGGCAATGGGCCGGAGATGGATTTTTCAGCCCCACCTGATGCCATGGGTCTCGCGGGTGTACTCACCCCCGAAGATGCCTTCGTAGCTGCGGTAAATACCTGCATCATGATGATGTTCTTGTGGTCGTGTGAGCGGTTACAGATTAACTTGCTTTCTTATGAGTGTCAGGCAGAAGGCACTAAGCTGATCGAGCTTGATCACACCGAGATATTCACCCGGGTCAGGCTCATCCCAGAGATCCGGGTGAAAGCCGGCCTGGAAACACCTGCTTCCATCGAAGCCCGGATTTACCGGGCATTAGCTTCCGCCCAAAAATATAGCCTGGTGGCGAACTCGATCAAGTCTGATGTGATCATCGAGCCGGTGATCCACATCATTCAGTGAACCAGATTATAGAAATAGAATTATTGGAGTGAGGATACAGATTTAATATTTGGAGGTTTCCCATGCTAACGGTGAAAGTTCTAGGGTCAGGTTGTGAGAATTGCAAAAAGGTCGAGAGCATTGCCCGCAAGGTGGTCGCCACCATGGGCATGCGTGTCGAGGTGATCAAGGTGACCGATTGGGCCGAGATCCGCAAGTATCCCATCCTGGGTACACCCGGGCTGGTTGTAAACGAAAAAGTGGTCTGCGCCGGGCGCATCCCCACCGAAGCCGAAGTAACCACCTGGTTGGTGAATGCTGAGATGGAGACGGTTTAAATGAGTGCCCAAAAAGCCGTTGCGGCACGACCTTCCGGCGTTTCGGGTCAGCTTTCATTCCTTGACCGCTATCTCACATTGTGGATCTTCCTCGCCATGGCGCTGGGTGTGGCCCTGGGCTACTTTTTGCCTGCCACGGTCACTGCATTTAATGAGCGCTTTTCAGTCGGCACCACCAATATCCCCATTGCCATCGGGTTGATCCTGATGATGTACCCGCCGCTGGCGAAAGTGCGTTACGAAGAACTTGGGGATGTATTCAAAAACTGGAAGGTGCTGGGGCTGTCGCTGCTGCAGAACTGGGTCATCGGCCCGATCCTGATGTTCATTCTGGCAATCGTCTTCCTGCACGATTACCCCGATTATATGACCGGCCTGATCCTGATCGGTCTGGCGCGCTGCATCGCCATGGTGATTGTGTGGAATGACCTGGCCAAGGGTGATACCGAGTATGCCGCCGGGTTGGTGGCATTCAACAGCGTCTTTCAGGTGCTGTTTTATTCCATCTACGCCTATGTCTTCATCACCGTGCTGCCTACCTGGTTTGGGATGGCCGGGAAAACGGTGAATATCACCATTAGCGAGATTGCCAAAAGCGTATTTATCTACCTGGGTGTCCCCTTCATCGCCGGGTTTCTCACCCGCTTCTTCCTGGTGAGGGCTAAGGGAAAGGAATGGTACCATAACAAATTCATCCCCAAGATTAGCCCGATAACCCTGATCGCACTGCTCTTTACGATTATTGTAATGTTTAGCTTGAAAGGTGAGTACATTGTTCATCTTCCCCTGGATGTGGTGCGCATAGCCATCCCGTTGCTGATCTATTTCGTGGTCATGTTCCTGGGCAGTTTCTTCATGAGCCGGGCTATCGGCGCCACCTACCCGCAGACGGTGACGTTGTCCTTCACTGCCGCCAGCAACAACTTCGAGCTGGCTATTGCAGTGGCAGTGGCAGTGTTTGGGATTTCCTCCGGCCAGGCCTTCGCCGCAGTCATTGGGCCACTGGTGGAGGTGCCGGTGATGATTGGTCTGGTGAACGTAGCCTTCTGGCTGAAGAAAAGGCTATACACGGTAGAAGTTTGATTTAATTTGTAATATGTACCTTGAATCGATCACCCTGGTAAAAATCTTACCCTGCCTGGCGGACCCCGGCAAGATCATTGTGATTGGTGATCCCTCGCGCAAGCTGGATGATGTGCTGCCGTATCTCGCCACGCTTCCCAACCTGATCTCGTACAACCCTGAAAGCTGCACCCTCACCCTGCGCCGTCAGCCGGGTTTCATCTCCTTATATTCAGAAAAGGCTTACATCACCAAGGTGCAGGACACCGAAGAGGGGCTGGAATTATTCAAAGCGCTGGTGGATGCGATCAACGCCACCTGGGACCACCGCGCGGAGCTGGTGGCGATGACGGCAATGAAACATGCCCCACGCCCCCTGGATATCTGGACATTACTACCGCAGACAAACTGTAAAAAATGCGGCGAAGCCACCTGTATGGCATTTGCGTGCAACCTGCTGCTGCAGGAACGCGAGTTGGAGGAGTGTTCACCTCTACACTCCGATGAAGCCTTTGCTGAGCGTAGGGCTACTTTGGCTGCGATGTTGAATTGAGGTATTCCTTAGTATCCGCTAGATTAGCGTATCGCTTAATCAATAAGGGGGAAGAATTGAGCGCTACTCACTTATTTATTGCAACCTCGCAATGGAAATTGATCAACAATCGATGACGTAGTTCAATCCATTGTTATTGTTGATGTAATTCCTCTACGTGTATACACAACGGTGACATGGATGTATACCATTTCCTAAGTGTGCTTTAGAGAAAATAAATAATAATTGTTACCAAGCTCTTTTGTAAATTGATATCGTGATATTGCTACATCATGAATTACGTGAACGGTCGTGGCATTGGCACATCGGTTCCTTTTGGTAGTCGCCTAAGATTAAGTTACTTGTAAAAATCTTGTTATCTAGAAAGTGTGGTTTTATTTCAATCAGCAAGTCTGGTACTCCGTGAGGTTGCTCAACACAGCATGCAGCTGGTGGCTGGGATTCCGCACCATTTTCAACCAATGAGCACTCCTGCTTGCCACGTATGCATTACACGTCACTCTATCAGAATCTAGTACAATATGTGCAGGCATATAATTAGACAAATCTAGAAAAACCAAGCATTCTTAAGGTTTAGTTCTTGACTGGATTACTATTCAGTTGATTTCTAAGTCTCACAGGAGGAATTAAGATGGTGGGTGATGCTCCTGAACTAGTGGATGGGGGAAGCCAGGCCAATCGATCGTCCGTAGAGCAGATAGAACCACTGCTTAGGACCAAATTGTTTGTTCCACCCTTTCGACCTAACTGTGTAAACCGACCTCGACTGATTGAACAGATCAACAATGGCTTGGACAAAGTGCTCATCTTAATCTCAGCCCCGGCTGGATATGGCAAGACTACTCTGGTCGGTAGCTGGCTGCACGAAACCAAAATTCCTTCATCCTGGATTTCACTGGATGAGAGTGATAACGACCCCATTCAATTTCTGCAATATTTGCTCACTACACTACAAAAAGTAGTTCCAACTATTCAATTAGAAATGTTAAGTACACTCCGGGGACCTACATCATACAAATCCCTGTTGAATACAATCATCAATGAGATAGACCGCTATGCTGTACCATTTGTCCTTGTTTTAGACGATTTCCACGTGCTCCATGACCAACCTGTATTGGATTTCCTTGCTTTCCTCTTCGAGCAAGCACCTTCCAACATGCATGTAATCCTGATCTCACGGACTGACCCTCTCCTACCGCTTTCTCATCTGCGGGTCCGCAACCAGATTGCAGAGATCAGGGCTGACCATCTCCGGTTTACGCATGAGGAGATTACCACTTTCCTAAGTGAAGTGATGACCTTGGAGCTGTCCACCTCTGACATCACAGCTTTGCAATCACGAACGGAGGGGTGGATTGCAGGCATACAGCTAGCAGCTTTATCAATGCAGAGTTGTGAAGACATCCATGCTTTTATCGAGGCATTTGCTGGCAGCCATCACTACATTATTGACTATCTGACTGAAGAAGTGCTCAAGCGGCAATCCGAGAGGACAAGGTCTTTTTTATTGCAGACTTCAATACTAAACCGCATGTGCGGGCCACTATGTGATGCTGTGGTAGAACCGGATTCCAACGAACCTGATGATGGACAGGTCATTCTGGAGCAGCTTGAGCGTAATAATCTGTTCCTGATCCCTTTGGATGATGCGCGACTCTGGTATCGCTACCATCACCTTTTCTCCGATATGCTCAATCGGCATCTGGAGAACTTATACCCACATCTCCTCAACGAGCTGCACCTGCGTGCTTCTCGATGGTACGAGCAAAATGGTTTTATCCCTGAGGCCATCAACCATGCCCTGCTGGCAGGCGCTCAAGATTGGGCAATTAAGCTCATCGAGCAAAATGGAGTTCTCCTACTGATCCGCGGTGAAGTAACGACCCTCATGAAGTGGATTGGAGCCGTCGAGCCATACTCGCAGACTCGTCCCTGGCTGTATATCTTCAAAGCCTGGGCGTATGCCCTCAGTGGAGAATTAGACCGGGTTGAAGGAGTATTATCGACTGCTGAGGGATTGATCTCCTCAATGGAGTCTTCACAAGAGGTTACGATAATGCAAGGCACTATCGCCGCGGCACGCGCCCATCAGGCCAATTTACAAGGAGACTCGCATATAGCCGCCGATTTTGCCAGACAGGCGTTGAAATTGTTGCCTGAGGTCGATCTCATTTCCCGGAGTCTACGTGCTGTGTCAACCTCATTACTTGGAGATGCCACCGCGATGACCGGCGATCTGGAGGAAGCCAGGCAAGCTTACATAGAATCAGCCCAGATATGTCAGGCTGCAGGTGATATTCATCTGACCATCGTCATCAACTCCAACCTTGCCAACATTTTGGTGGAACAGGGCAAGCTTGGCCAGGCTGCCAGGATTTATTCCGAAACATTATCCATGGCGACTCGTCCGGATGGTCAAAAGGCGCTCATCGCTGGCCGTTTATTGGTTGAATTGAGTCAGGTCTATTATGAATGGAACCAACTGGAAGATGCATTCCAAGCCGCTGAGCAGAGCCTCACCCTCTGCAGGCAGTGGGGAAATATGGATCTGCAGGCGGTCGGTTATGCCCTGCTGGCGCGGGTTGAGCATCTGCATGCCCATCCGGAAGAGGCGGAGGTTGCAGCCCAAGCCGCGGAACAGCTGGTGAATGGGTACGATCTTGCTCCCAGATACTCCATTTGGGTGAAATCTGCGTTGGCACGTTTATCAATCACTCAAGGCAACTTGGAGCATGCCACTCACCTGATACAAAGGACTGGCATCACTGCAGGCATTACTGGTGGGGATGCTGAAATCCCTTATCTCCTTGAACCCGTGTATTTGGTCTTATTGCGTTTATTTCTGGCACAGAAAAAATATAATCCTGCCCTAAGGCTGGCGCAGCGGTTGGTTCATCAGGCCGAGGCCGGTAATAGGATTGGACGAGTTATCGAGGTTCTGGTTCTTCAAGCGCTTATCTATAAGGGGAAGAAAGACGTGGAGCGAGCTTTGGTCGTCCTGGGAAGAGCCCTCATGCTTGCTCAGCAAGAAGGATACGTGCGTGTTTTTCTGGACGAGGGTGAACCTATGATGATGCTTCTTTATCAGGCTAAAGCGCTTCACGTCGGTAGCAGTTACTTATCAAATCTGCTACCTGTATTTGGCGCTGATTCCAAAAAAGCCATGCCAAAAACCCAGCTGTTGATCGAGCCACTGACGAGGCGCGAGCTGGAATTGCTAAAGCTGATCGAAGAGGGATACACAAATCAGGATATTGCCGATAGACTGGTAATCTCCATTCCCACAGTGAAGCGTCACATCAGTAACATCTATTCCAAGCTGGGTGCCAAAAGCCGAACCCAGGCAATTTCTCTTGGAAAAGAGTTAAAACTCTTTGGCTAATTGACTAGCCAGACCTCTGGATATAGAAACCGGTGGCGATTTTGGATCAGCCACCGGTTTTTTATTATCACTCCTTCAATAATACAGCCTGAAATACAACCCTATCTGCAACCTTTGGTCGATGACTTTTCCAATGAAATCTGCAAAAATGGTAAACAGATTAAATATGGCAAAAGCTATGGACAGATCAAACAGTTTCTCTCCTGAAGATGATGTTCAAAACCATCATTCAGATAATTCCGAGGCAAGGTTTGTTGAAATTCGGGTCAAAGGTCATCTTGATAGCAAATGGTCGCAATGGTTGGAAGGATTGGATGTGAGATTATTGGAGAACGGAGAGATGATCCTTTTCGGGCCCATTGTCGATCAGGCGTCTCTTATGGGTGTGTTGAATAAGCTCGGTCGCCTGAACCTCACACTACTCTCTTTGAACGATGTACAAAATAAAAACTCATAAGGAGAAAATAGGTAGAAATTTACCTTCTGAAGGACCTGGAAAAATATTATGGAAAATCAAAATATAAGTCCAAAGAACAAGGTAACCTCGGGGAAAGAATATTACCGATACGCTCTCGCCAATCTGATAAAGATGGGCCACTGCGCTCCGACAGTGATGAAGACTATCCTAGACATTTCATCGGC
This sequence comes from Anaerolineae bacterium, assembly GCA_041479715.1. Lineage (GTDB taxonomy): Bacteria > Chloroflexota > Anaerolineae > Anaerolineales > UBA4823 > FEB-25. The sequence continues at coordinate 1,095 of JBGOYO010000086.1, read as the reverse complement.
AGAAAAAGAATGGTTGGTTAGGCTCAGTGCCGGGATGCCGGGAGGTATCGGTAACACCGGCTTTGAATGCGGTGGTATCACCTCACCCCTGGTTCTGCTTGGTACGCGCTTCGGGTTGGACAATGACGATCATCACCTGCCAGTGATTTTCGATAAAGGACACGCTCTTTGCCATAGCTTTCTCGCCTGCCAACGGACTCTTCAGTGCCGAGAGATCCGTGGGAAGGATCACTTTCCAAGGCATTGCATCCTGCCGGTCCTGCGCTCACCTGGTCTTTTCATGGATGCCTTGGATGGCAACCACCATGATCCTATTCCACCATCAAGTAGAGAAGCGTATTCCAGGCTATACTCTCATATGAGCGTATCCAATTTCCATTGTGCAAAGGCCGTGCTCATCCACCTCGGCTATCACCCGGAAAAAGATAAAGAGCTGTTCGACGCCACTTCAGCCTTCATGGGCGGGACGTTGTTCATGGGTAAAACCTGTAGCGCCTTCACTGCAGCAGTGATGGCGATCGGCCTGAAGGCTGGTGAAATCGAAGACAGCCCCCTGCGGGTCATCCGGCTGCTGGCTATCATGACCGTTGGTGGGAATGGCTTCGATGAAAAGATCAACAAGTTCAACCAAAGTATGAACCGAGGTTATAAGTTGTCGAAGTGGTTTGCGAAGGAGTTCGGCAGCACCCAATGTCAGGCGATCACACATTGTGATTTTTCTAACCTGACCGGAGTGAATAACTACATCGAAGGTGATTGCATCACGAAGTGCAAGCAAATCGCTGAGCAGGTTGCCGCAAAGGTTCAGACTATGATTTCTACGTAAGAAATATCAAAACCTAAAAGTGAAGGGAGATTGTCATGAATAAAATTTTTGCAGGTATAGATGTAGGCAGGAAGAATATTGTTTTCGGCGTGGTCTTATTTCTAATTCTCGGTGTTGTGGTTGGAGTACCCCTGACTGTGGGTCTATTCGGGGGCTCTATGCTAACCGAGAGCCAGTACCAGACCTGGAAAGTACTGCACGCTTATGGCGTGTTCACGGCTTTCGTTAATTTCTTCTTCGGATATTGTATTGACCGGCAGAATCTGACC
>JBGOYO010000085.1:0-9299 GCA_041479715.1 Anaerolineae bacterium | reverse complement strand
AGATCCCAAGTAAGAGGATTATAAATTATATTGGGAAGAATATATTATCTAACGTCAGAGCGTCAGGTATAGTTCCGATAATAAAGATTCACCGAGCGCAAATAGGGAAGGAGTTAGAATCCATTCTCAGATAAGGTGCGATGAACCCGGATGAATACCACCTGGGCGGGATGCAAGAGGAAAATTGCCACGCTCGCGAACCACACTACTATCCAAGTCTCCAGCACATAACTGATAACATGGCTGCGGTTATCGCTTGAAAGATAGTTGGGATATCACGTAGCTGCTAATACAATGTCATCAGCCCTTTTATTTCTTATGGGCGAAGTTAAGATTGACCTGATATCAAAACATTTACAATCACCCTACCTGCTAAAATTATTTGCCCAGGCTAAATATAATAGTATAATAAAAATTAGAATATATTAATAAATCTATATTCTGAATGGGGCTAGTTATATTTTTACTTACTCATCCGCGAACGATATTACAGGTGGAATCAGGTTTCGTATTACCAATAGCATTGCAGCCAGGCACTTATCATATTAATAGCAGTCATATATAGCGTGCGCTGTCCTCCTATAAGGGATCAATTTATGAAAGGAGTGGTCATGATTATCCAAACTTCCTTAAATCTGGTTCGAGCGCTTAGATTCCTACAGGTGAAACACTGGACAATCGCTCTGGTCGTGCTGATAATTCTCGGGTTGTGGATATCACCGGTTGCTGCATTGAACCAAGTCTCCGATAAAACTGGACAACCGGAAGGCACCCCCGGCCCAATCTCTACCCTGGTCGATGATCAGATCCTGCCCAAAGTTGCTTACAACAGCCAGCTCAATGAGTACCTGGCTGTCTGGGAAGAGGTTATCCGGGATTTTGATCATGATATTTATGCCATCCGGGTAAACGGTCAAGGAATCCCTATCGGCATTGAGCTAATGGTTGGTATTAGTGCGAATATGGATACCCATCCAGAGGTTGCTTATAGTCCGATGAAGAATGAGTACCTGGTGGTTTGGGAAAATGAGTATTCGCTTACCGACCATGATATCCTGGCTCAAAGGGTGGCTGCCGACGGCACACTGGTCGGAGGCATTATTTATGTGGCTTACACCACTCAATATGACATGAAGCCAGTAGTCACATACAATCCCAACACCCAGGAATACCTGGTAGTTTATGAACGCCGCGTCGGATCTGATGAATTTGCCCAGCAAGACCTGTATGGACAGCTAGTGTATGAGGATGGCACCCCGATCGGCAACGGATTTGCGATAGCCACGGGTCTCTTGGATGAGCAAAATGCAGCTGTGGCGTGCGATGGTCTGAACTATCTGGTAGTCTGGCAAGGTGACTACAACGTGGAAACCAATATCTATGGGCAACGGATTGAGTATGATGGCGTGCTGATTGGGGATCAAATCGGGATTTCAACCTGGGAAGACGACCAGCTCGTTCCTCGCATCACCTATGACAGTGATGATGGTCATTATTTTGTGGTGTGGGAGGACCATCATTTCTCCCCGTGGGAAATTTATGGTCAAAGCCTGGATACGAATGGAAATTTGGTTGGCAATCAGGTGGGGGTTGCGTTGGGGGGAAGTAATAATCGTACCGACCCGAATGTCGCCTATATGAGCAGCTCTCGCAGTTACCTGGTGGTATGGCAGTTCGAGTATTCGACTACTGACCATGATATCTACGGTCGCCGGATTGCCTATGATGGCTCGCATCCTGAAACCGAATATGTGATCACGAATAGTGGTGCAGAAGAAAAGCTCCCGGCAGTGGTATCAAACGGTGGCAGCCAGGGGTTGGTCGTCTGGGAGGATTGGCGGAATTACGCCAATACCGGGGTGGATATTTACGGATCGGAGGAGAGCGTCAACATACCCACTTTATCTGGAGTGGTATATGAGGGCGATATTGGGGACCCTTCTACCCCGTTACCAGGAGTGGAGATGGAGCTGGGATGCTCAAGTAGTCAAGGTTATTTTGGTGATTTAATTGGCTTGACCTACACCAACGACCAGGGGGAATACCAGCTGCCTGCCTACATCTTGTGTGAGTACTATAACATCCTTGAAACAGACCCGGCCGGATATTTTTCCGTTGGTGCTCAAACCAGTGGTGGAGAGGTGCTGAGTAGCAGTTGGATTTATTACGTCCCACCACTTTCAGGGAAAGTGCTTTCCGGCAACCTGTTCTGTGATAAGCCACAAGGACCCGGGGATACCACTCCGCCTGGCAATTGGACGAATTTCCAACCACCCGATTGGGTGAATACCCAGACCGTTAACGCAAGTGAACAGTTGGAGGATACCCAATCTGGATTGGATGTATCCACTGCTGAATATCAATATTCGATCGATGGCGGCGGATCATGGAGCGGGTGGCTGCCCGCTTCAATTACTGGCTATGACGGGATCACAACGCCACAGGTGATATCAGCGAGTGTCCCATTTGGGAGAGATTCAGGACCAGACAGCCAAAACCTGGTCAGCTTCCGTGTATCAGATATGGCAGGCAATCTGGGAACAGGCCCTCAACACGCAGTGAAGGTCGATTCAGTGCCACCAGTAAACCCGACCAGCATCTCCAGCCCCACACATACCCCAAACATCTGGTCCAACAATCCTAACATTACCTTCAATTGGTCAGGCGCCTCTGATGACCGCAGCGGGATTTATGGCTATTCAACCAGCTTCGATCAATCTCCAAACACTATCCCGGATATCTACCGGGACACAGCAGATGCATCCATTGTTGAAAATGCTTATTTAGATACGAGCACCTGGTGGTTCCACGTGCGCACTATCGATACGGCAGGGAACGCTGCTCCTGGGGCGGTGCATTACGGTCCATTCGCCATTGATACCGACCCTCCCACAGCCTGGTTCACTTCACAAGGTGGCAATGTGAACTATCCGACGGTCACTGTCGCATGGGCAGGCGGCGATACCCTCTCTGGGGTATACAGTTATGATGTGCAGACCAATACTAACGCAGGTGGCTGGACTGACTGGCAGGTAAATACTCAGGCTCAATCTGCCCAATTTATCGGTAAGGGTGGTCAGGATGTATATTTCCGTGTGCGGGCTCACGATATCGCCGGTAATATCGGTGACTGGTCCAATACCATCTTCTTCTCCTTTGGAGTGGATATAACCGCCAAAGTACAGGATGAATGGGGGGGAAACCTGTTTGGTGCCAAGGTATTTCATAATGATACCTATCTCGGTGTGTCCAATCCGGATGGCACTATCCTCGTGCCGGATGCTTTACTCGGTGATACGTTGACCGCTCTGTACCTGGTTTACACCGCGCCTGCCGGGAAGCCTGACCATAGCCTGGATAGCAACATTAGCTGGGGCTGGCGGGTGTATATCACCAATGTCAATATCCCGAACGATGGCACTCCGCAGCCTTTCAAGGTGACCGACACCAACATTATCCAGCTTCTCACCGTGCGGAAAAGCCAGGCTCTCATAGGTGCACACATGATCATCGTTGTAGGATGGGATACCAGCAGCGCATACCTGGAGGATTTGCGCCAGGGTGTGTATAACGCTTCCAATTTCCTCTATGATCTCTCTGACGGGCAGTATTTCTTCGATACAGTGGAGATCTTCGACAATGCCCACAATGGTCCAGCCAACGACATGTACATCTACACCGATAATCGCGTTTGGCCCAATGCCTTTATCGGCGCTATCGAGGATGTCAAGGGCCGGATGATGTTCCCGCCTGTTTTCCGCGGGCTTTGGTCAGCCAAGTCGGCCTATGGAGTCATCATCCATGAATTTGGGCATTACGGCCTGCATTTATTCGACGAGTATCTGCAGCGAGACGGATCTAATGGTGGTGTCTGCACCTATAACCGCGGTACTAATCCAGCAGATGAGCCGACCCGCGCCACCATCATGGATAATCCGGATGACGCCAGTGAACTATGCGCAAAATTCGACCCAATCCACGGCCATAGCTATTACACCCTCCAGGATAAGGAGAATAACGGTGAATCCGACTGGCAGACAGTATTGCGAGTATATAAAGATTCAAACAATCCCACTCGGTGGACATTGCAATCACCCGATACGCGGGGGGTAGCCGTGGTTGCTGGGCCTACTGCTCTGCCAACCAACACCTGGATGAAAGTGTATGTGACTGATTATGATACCCAGGTGTGTGCTCCCTTCGATACGCAGGTTAATGCAAGCAATGGAGCCCCGGTCAAAGATGCTGAAGTTTCCGTCGAGCCACCAGCTGGTGAGGTGAAAATCCAAGGAATCACTGATTCTTCTGGGCGGATCACCGTCCGAGGCGCGCACAATGGGGATACGTTGCGGGTGAAAATTGGGAGTGATTCGGCCAATTCCCCCATCACCTGCACGCCAGGCAGCCTAGATGAGCAATCAGTGACTTCACCGCAGGCCATTATCCTCAACCCAGACCCATTTACGCTGACAATCAACATCCTGCCCCTCAGCGAGAACACAGTGCAGGTGCAGGTGGAGCCATCCGTCGCATTACCAGTTCCCCCTCAAGCCCGGATATGGCAAGACCTCTCCTCTGTGGGTATCGACGTGCCACTCATATTTGACAGTGGGTTGGGCAAATACGTCGGGCAAGCGACCCTCGATCCTGCTCTCGACCTGCAAGGGTATATTCATGTTACCGCTACCGACAGCCAGGCAGCGGAGGTCGTCCGCACGGTGACCTTTAGCTTGCAGGCAGTCAACCCGGGCGGTACAACCAAATTAACCTCCAGCGATGGGCAGATGGAGATCTACCTCCCCGCTGGAAGTCTGGTGGGCAATCCGGTGGTAAGCATTCTACCGGCTTCCCAGGTGAGTCCGCAGCAGGGTACTATGAACGTAATCGGCAGTGCTTATACCGTGCTGACCTCGAACGGCGAAACGGTCCTTCAGCAGACGGCTGTGCTGAATATTAATTTTTCGCTCAACCAGCTCAAGCCACAGCAGAATGAGGTGTTAGGCCTATACCAATGGGATGAAGCCAATGCCATTTGGGTGCTGGTGAGCACGGATATCAACCTGGAGCGCAATTTTATCTCCGCCCACATCACCAGGCTCGGCATGTTCGCAATCATGGCACCCCCACTCCATTTCATTCTCATGCCGATTATCAGCAAGTGAATGGATCATGATTCTAGCTCGAGAAAAGCAATCTTCATTAGATTGCTTTTCTGTTTTATATCGGAGAAGCTTTTTATGTTGATTACTCGATTTCCCATCTGGCACGAGGAATCAGACTGCATGGTTGCCTGGTTCCCGCCCCCTCGGTGTCCATACGGTACCCTATAGGGTCATCGATACATAGGGAAAATATTCAATTGTCGATCACCCCCCATGTTCACTTATGTTATCCCTCTTACTCCTTTCTTTTCAGAGAGTCGAGGGAAGGTAAACCTGTATGTCCTCTGTGGAAAATGTGAAACCACCAAGGTGAAAGTGGCATAAAAAATGTATATAATCATTAAACAGGCTCGCTTCTAATTGGGAACTGAGATCGATGAAACAGATAAATCGGTTGCACCCTTGTGTGATATACTCTCGTGAATTTTCTTGCATTCATATGACTGTCTGCCATGTATCATGAAATACCCTCATTAAAAGGAATAGAGTTATGAAACGGTTTTTTAAGAAGCGCACCAATATTTTTATCCAGCAAATTAGCAACCAGGCTCAACTTACCCTGGAAGGGCTGGATGCACTTAAAACATATTTGGCCACCCAGGAAACGACTGCCTCGGACCTCTTGGAGGCTAAAGAAAAAGCCGCGGATGAAGCTCGTCGTATCCTGATCGATGATTTAAATAGAACTTTCGTCACTCCTTTTGACAGGGAAGATATCTTCACCCTCTCCCGAACGATCGATGATGTATTGGATTATGCCTATAGTACAGTGAGTGAATTGTTAATTCTAAAAGTTGCACCGACAGAGTATATGGTGACCATGGCTTCCCTGCTTCGGGATGCCGCCAATGAGCTTTTCATGGCTGTTAATTGCTTGGATGAGCATCCGGCAGTTGCCAATGACCATGCCCAACGTGCTAAAGCGCTTGAAAATAGCGTGGAGGGTGTATACCGCGAAGCTCTGGCTGACCTTTTTAGAGGTGCGGAAGATCTCAAGCATGTCGTCAAAATGATGAAGCTGCGTGAAGTTTACCGTCACTTGAGTAATGCTGCCGACCGTGGTGATGAAGCCGCTAATGTAATTGCCGATATTGTCGTCAAAATAACATAATACTCTGAGGAATTGTCAATGACGGTAATCCTCATTCTTGTAATCCTATTGGCTTTGGTATTCGATTTCCTGAATGGCGTTCACGATTCCAGTAATGTGGTCGCCACGATGATCTCCTCGCGGGCATTTCCCCCCCGCGTTGCCTTGGGAGTGACAGCAGTAGCCAATTTTGTCGGACCGTTTTTATTCGGAGTTGCGGTAGCGAATACAATCGGCAATGATGTTGTTGATTCTAATAGTATCAATATGATGGTAATCCTAGCTGCCCTGTGTAGCGCAATCCTTTGGGATTTATTGACCTGGTACCTGGGTTTTCCGAGTAGTTCTTCCCATGCATTGGTCGGTGGAATCGTAGGTGCAACAGTCATGGGTGCAGGATGGCAGGCCATTAAATGGGATGGATTGACCAAGGTGTTGATCGCTCTGCTCGCCTCCCCCATCATCGGATTCGTTTTCGGATGGATCATTCTGAAAATCACACTGATATTATGCTGGAACGCCAAACCGAGTATTAATGTTTTTTTCAAACGCAGCCAGATCGTGACCGGTATTTCCCTGGCACTCAGTCATGGCACCAATGATGCCCAGAAGACCATGGGGCTTATCACATTGGCGCTGGTGACTGCAGGCTATCTAAAGGTTTTTATCGTCCCAGACTGGGTTATTTTCATGTGCGCGACAATGATCGCTGCAGGTACTGCACTAGGTGGTTGGCGGTTGATTCGCACACTGGGTGCTAAGATGTTTAAAATCAGACCGGTGGATGGCTTCACTTCGCAGCTGAGTTCTACCTTTGTGATCTTGGGTGCCTCACTACTCGGGGGACCCGTAAGCAGCACGCAGGTCATCAGCTCTTCCATCATGGGTGTGGGCGCCGCAGGACGTGTGAATAAGGTACGATGGGGAGTGGCAATGGATTTTGCTGTAGCCTGGCTGATGACTATCCCAATATCTGCCTTGGTGGCTGCGGGTATATATTGGTCATTAAGTTTGGTCTTCCACTCTTAATTTTCGCCTCCCCTATCACCAATACACTCACGGTTATCCATTGCCTGCTTGCAACAGAAGACGGTTTCGCGAATAATTCCTCAGCACCTGCAGAGCTGCAGGCTGGCCAACATACCAGTTAATGAGCTGCACAAACCAGCTGCTGAATCCTGCCTCTCGACTTTGAACGAGTGCTTGCAGATCTTCCAGTTGGTAATAAGCGATTCCTTCCACCTCCAGTGGATTAAAGCATACCAAAGTCGGATTCACCCTGCCTTCATATAACAGGCAAATCTCGAAATCATTGGGACCATAGACCATTTTGAATTTGACCAAAGGATTTATTCGCACATCCTGAATGCCCAGTTCCTCTGCCAAACCACGATGGGCCGCCTGTTGATAATTTTCGCCAGCCTTGACATGCTCCGAGACCGAACAGTCGAGCGCAAGGGGAAAAGCTTTCTGCTGCCTGCCGCGTTGCTGTACCAGCAACTGACCCTCCGATGTGACCAGGAATACATGAATACCGCGATGCAGGAGGCCATGCTGGTGGACAACGGATCTCATCTCCTGGGAGATGACCAAATCATCGTTATTGACAACATCAAGCAGCTCGTCAGGCATACGTTTTATTATAATATTGGGAGAATAAAGGACGCAAAGATTTACCTTTGCGTCCTGCTGGTCTCATTCTTTATCGGTATTAGGATTAACTCGAGAAGAAATCAACCACCTGTTTGACATGCAGAACGCCGTCGAATTTCAACTTTTTATCGCCTTTGATTAAGCGACCTTTCTCACCGTCAGGATCACCCAGGCAAGTGACAATAATGTCGCCACTGCTGACATCCTCCTTCTCAGTATAATAATTGGTGGTCACCACCACGTGCGTACCAGCAGCTTTTCCAGCCAACACGCCGTTCTTGGAATCCTCAACCACAATGACCTCCTCCGGTTTCAGTCCTGTGCGGTTGAGAGCCAGATTGTAGATCTCGGGATCGGGTTTTTTATTGCTAACCACGTCCCCTGCGAGCACGATGTCAAACTTGATGTCCGCCAGGATTTTTTCGGTGATGGCTTTGGCAGCCTGCTCATTGGAGGTGGTGCACACACCGATCATCAAGCCTGCATCCATGGCCTCTTTCATGAAGCGATGGATGCCGGGGCGCAATGGTAATTTTCCGGATTCAATCAGCTCAACGAAAATGGCTGTCTTGCGCTTGTGCATATCCTTGATCAAGTCTTCCACCCGTTCAGGCGGTACAGGCTTACTGAAGCCCTGTGTTAGCAGATGATGCTTCATACGTTCCTTGCCCCCCGCAATTTGAAGCAGCTCATGATAGTAATCCACAGACCATTCGTCAGTGAACCCGAACTCCTTAAAGGTCATATTGAAAGATACACGGTGACCATCCCGCTCTGTATCGATGATCACACCATCCTGATCGAAGAACACAGCTTTTATTTTTCCCATGCTTAGCCTCCTCATTGGGTAAGCCCTCATAGGTCTTCTGGACTCGGGGGGTTACGTCCAATCAATTCTTGGTTAAGAATTCGCGGACCACATCGACGGCCATTCGGTTCTCTTCCTTTGTGCCGATGGTGATGCGGAACCAGCCATCGGAGCCATATTTCTCACTTTCCGGGCGGAAAATAAGGCCTTTCGATTCAGCATAAGCTACCATATCTTTACCCTTCTTGCCCGTTGCCCCGCAATCGAATAAGATGTAATTGGCTTTGGAGGGAAATACCACCAGGTTGGGAACCTCGCTGAGTGCTTCCGTGATGTAATCTACCTCAGCATTGTTGAACTTGACCCGATAGTTGAGCGCTCCGGTATCTTCAAATGCTGCCAGTGCAGCCCACATCGGGATAGTACCCACATTCCATGGCAATAGCGCGGCTGAGATTTGACCAATCACATCCTTATCACCCATGGCATAACCAAAGCGTAGACCAGCCAATCCATAGGCTTTGGAAAGAGTGCGGGTAATGAGCACGTTTTTATACTTCTTGGTCAGCTCAACTTGAGATAGCTT
>JBGOYO010000084.1:0-9341 GCA_041479715.1 Anaerolineae bacterium | reverse complement strand
ATGACGCCGCCGACATGATAATTGACGATCAAGTCATAGATTTGAACGCCTGTGGACGAAGCCATGGCAGCCTCGGGACCGGCAAAGGTGACGAGAAAGAGCTGACCGACGCGTTCTTATGGGGTCAGTTTTTCCAACATTGCCTGAGCCTTTTCATCAGGTGTGAGAGCTTGTGCAGAGGGGGAGGCTTGCCCAAGAGATACCGGCAATAACAAGGTTATGATGAATAACGATAAGAATAGCTTTCGAAAAAACGTGTGCATTCTCTACCTGGTAGAAAATCCTTATTCTATTGCCTGATTATTATTTTCAGCCTGTATTATCCTGTGTAACAGCTCTCGCCGGGCCGGTCCACTCAGGGTTTCGAGCCGGCGAATGTTCAATGGATCGATCTCATGCCGAAGAAGTCCTAATTCAACCTCTGTTGGCGCAGGAGTCTCTGACACATCGGGTGATATCTCAAGAGTAAACCCCGTATGGGCCTGGACCTTTTCAATCGTCACACCTGGATGATATGTGGTTAATCGCATACGCCCGTTGGCAAAATCGAATTGACCCAGATCGGTGATGAGATACCGAGGACCTTTACCATGCTTGCGCGCGGAATTATGCCCGAGACCGGCACAAAAGTCAAGCTGAGGGACAAATGTAACCCTTGAGTGGCGGGGGACATATAACAAAATATCATTCAAGTAGGTGGTGACATCCGGGATTCCACCGGTGCCCGGCATGCGTAACCTCGGATGGTGATAATCCTTCCCGAAAGCGATGTTATTAAAATTCCCATTTGGATCAACCTGAGCGGGACGGAAGCATTCCAGCGGTTTCAACGCAGGTAGAACCTCGCTGACTGCCCTGGCGAAGCCGACATTCACCAATGATCGATCCAACCATAAGCGCTCGACCTGGCTGAGACTCAGAGGGGCGGGGTAACGGCAAATCCCTTGCCCGATTGCAGATGAAAAATATAAATTTGGGGCATGCGTGGAGCGTGCGAGGATGTACGCCGCAGCGACCAGTGGGGTGGCCAGTCCCTGTGCGACCAGCTCTCCATCCTTGATCTGACGGGACAGACAGACCACCATGTATTCGTCTGAAGTAATCACAGTGAATTCTCTAGTCTGGATTTATCATTAACGTTGGATCGTTTATGATTTGAGCATGTGTTTTGAGATCTATGTTACCCCCAGTGAGGACAACCAGGGCAGGTCGATCTGTTACACGCTGAGATATTACGGAAGCAAGGGCGGCGGCTGCCGAGCCTTCTATCCGTTCATGGTAGGTAATCCATGCGTATTTGATAGCGCGGCGTATCTCGGGCTCGGTGACCAGGATAAAATCGGTCACATAATTCTTGACGATGGGGATCGTCACCGAGCTATCTTCGATCCGACCAGCCAATCCATCGGCGAGGCTGGGAAGATCCTGCACACCATCCTGAGTGCCATGTTGGTAGATGTTATATAAAAATGGAGATGCTTCCGATTGGACAGCGATTAATCTCGATGAGGGGTTTACATCCTGCAAGGCGCATCCAATCCCAGAAATCAGACCACCTCCACCTGCCGGAACGACCCAGGTGAGTGAGGAAATATCCACCAATTCATGCTTTATCTCCATGGCAATGGTACCCTGACCAGCGATGATCATCCCGTCGTTATAGGGAGAGATCCAAGTGGCTCCTGTGGCAGCGGTATAGGATATCCCGGCTTCTTCGGCTTCTCCATAGCCACCGGGAACAAGACGGATATCTGCGCCAAGGTCACGCATTGCCTGGAGTTTGTTCGGCTGGGCGTGTTCGGAGGCAAAAACGATCACCGGCGCCTGCCTGATTTTTCCAGCCAGGGCTACTCCCTGCCCGTGATTTCCGGCTGAGGCAGTGACCAGACCTTTCTGAAGTTCCCATTCCTGGAGAGCCAGGATTTTATTAAGGGCTCCTCTCGCCTTGAAGGACCCGGTCACCTGATGATTTTCCCACTTCAGATACAAGCGGTTTTTTCCATCATAGGTTAATGGGGTTTTCTTGATATAAGGACTGATACGTTTTTTGGCTTGCTCAAACCACGAATAAGGAATCAACATATTTAGAGATTATTTTCAGCGAGGATTTTAATTGCCAACTGGGGGTCGTCGGTGAAAATCCCATCCACACGAGCTTTGATGAGCTGCTTGATCTCGCCTGGCTGATTGACTGTATATACATGAATGCGTGAGCTGGCCTGGTGGGATATTTGGACCAGATATGAGGTGAAATCCTTATAGGATGCATGCAAGGCGAGCAGTGGACCAAACCGCACCAACCTTGAACGTATAGCAGTCTCTGCCAGACCGGCATAGGTTAATAACCCCAGTGCAACTTCAGGCAGCAATTTTCGCGCCTGGATCAAGGCAATCAAATTGAAAGATGAAAGTAAAACGCTTTCTTCTAGATTATATTTCTTCACCAATACAACCACCTTATCTACCAAGTCATCCGTAGGAGTAGATAAGTTGGTCAGATGTACATTTATGAAAATCTTCCGACCCAGTGCTTCAAAGACCTGTTCTAGAGTGGGCACTTTTTCAGATTTGAATAATGGCGGGAATTTCGATCCTGCATCCAGGCTCAGTAAATCTGCCCGGGTCAGAGATTTCACGCTGCCAGCACCATCGGTGGTGCGGTCGACGGTATCATCGTGCATCACGACCACATGACCATCGGCAGTGAGTTTGGCATCCAGCTCAATGGCATCGGCTCCCTGGTCTTGCGCCAGTTTGAATGCTGCCATGGTATTTTCGGGAGCGTAAGCACTAGCGCCGCGATGTGCGAATATCGCCGGTTTATTTAAATCGCCGTAAGTGGAGCTATTGGATTTACCTGGCATCAATTAAAATTATAATTCTACAAAGTAAGCGCTGGCTGCCCGGTCAATAAGGTCACGTGACATGGTTGGCTCAACGGATAAGTAACGAGAGATATCCAGGATTTGATCACACAGATCACGTGGGTGAGAACCGCGTAGCTTGCGAGCCCGTTTGATATACCACTCCTGTAGCAGGTATGCCAACCCCTCATCGTTGTACTGTACACCTTTGGCTGAAGCGACACGGGTGAAAATCTCCCGGTATTCATCAAAGTTCGGGTCGCCAACTTCTATCTTATGGCGCAGGCGCCTCAGGAAGGCTTCATCAACGAGGTCGCGTGGGGGCAAATTGGTCGAGAAAACGACCAAGACGTCAAAAGGAATCTCAATTTTACGACCGGTGTGCAGGGTCATGAAATCAATCCGATTTTCGAGTGGGACGATCCATCGGTTGAGGAGATCGCGCGGACGCACGAGCTGGCGACCGAAATCATCGATCAACAAGATGCCGCCATTTGCCTTGATCTGGAAAGGAGCTTCGTAGTATTTATGGACGTCATCAAAAACCAGATCCAGCCCAGCTAAAGTCAATTCTCCCCCGGTAACGATGAAGGGTCGCCGGATGCGGATCCAGCGTAAATCCCGCCGGCCATTCATCCGCCCGGCGGCTCCACTCGATGGGGACGGCTCTTCAGTTGAGAGCTGATGGTTGACCGAATCGTAGAGTTTGATCACCTGCCCATCAATATAGATGGCATAAGGGATATACATGCTTTCGTGCAAAATCATATTGCCAATTGCGCGGGCGACGCTGGTCTTGCCATTTCCGGGAGGGCCATACATAAAAATCGAGGTGCCTGAATTGACTGCCGGACCGATGCGTTCGAAGGTTGACTCAGGGAGCACCAGGTGGGATAAGCCTTGATGCATCATGCGATTCGAAACCGTCGGACGACCCTGTGCCTGGCGGAGGACTGATTCGTTGTACTCCTGGATCGGCACGGGGGCTGGTCCGGCATACTGGCTCCGTTCCATGGCTTCACGCGCCCGATCGCTGCCTGCACCTGTGATGGCGTATAAATATGCTCCCTCTCCGAGGCCCATTTGGGAGGTTTTTACTTCAACGAATTTATCCCGCTTCAGATTTTCGAGGAGCTGGTCAACAATCCCGGTGAAGGGTAGAGCCATTTCCTCGGCGATCTTGAAACCAGTGAGATAGCCCTGGAAATAAAGGATTTTCAGGGTAAGATCCTGCAACCAAAGCGTTGACAGGCCAGTATCTTCGACTTTCTGCAGAATGGGCGGTGTAAATATACCACTTGCAGTCCCCATCATCGGTCTTGCACGTGTCATAGCATCCATCACTCAACCTCCGTTGTCAAAGGGCGTTAGACAGATAACCAAGATGATTATAGCATGGCAAGGGATATATATAATAATCTATAAACTAATTATAGGATAAAATTATCTCGAAGATGAGGAGGTGTGATGAAGTTTTCGATAATTATCCCTGTTTATAATGAAGTAAAGACAATCGAGGAGATAATTCGCCGAGTTCAGGCGACGGGTTTAGTGGATGAAATCCTGGCCATCGATGATGGTTCAACTGATGGCAGTCGAGAATTGCTTGAGCGACTCAGCCAGGAGGGGAAAATTAAGGCGGTCTATCACGACCATAATCAGGGCAAGGGTAAAGCCGTCAGGACCGGGATCATGAATGCGAGCGGCGATTTGATATTAATCCAGGATGCCGATCTGGAGTACGACCCGCGCGAGTATCCCAACCTGCTGCGACCGATCCAGGAAGGGATTGCGGATGTCGTGTATGGCTCGAGATTCCTGGGGGCGGGTCGAAGGCCGGTGTTGTTCTGGAATATGGTGGCAAATAAGATACTTACCCTAACTACCAATGTCCTTTATAACAACATCCTGACGGATATGGAAACCGGATACAAGCTGTTCCGCCGCGAGGTGGTTCAAAATATACCCCTTCATGCGCACGGTTTTGAGTTCGAACCGGAATTCACGGCCAAAATCCTCAAACGGAAGGCTCGAATTTATGAGGT
This sequence comes from Anaerolineae bacterium, assembly GCA_041479715.1. Lineage (GTDB taxonomy): Bacteria > Chloroflexota > Anaerolineae > Anaerolineales > UBA4823 > FEB-25. Next base: position 4,432 of record JBGOYO010000084.1, on the reverse strand, counting down.
GCCGATCACATTCAACCCGCGCGATTACTCAGAGGGGAAAAAGATCAAAATGAAAGATGCTTTTATCGCCATGTGGACTTTATTCAAATACAGATTTGTAGATTAACCAGCCAAGAAAACAATCAAGTGCCGGTCGGCTTGATATCCTTCACATTCAGCTGCAGCGTAACCTGTCCATTAAATTCATTCAGCTCGAAAGTGTACATCAGATCAATCCGAGGAGGAAGCTGGGCAATCCAATAACCCTGCCGAAAAGCAATTGCATCGTAGGTAATATTCCCATCAGTGACCGCAAATTTTAAATGTGAGCCATCCGCTCCAACCGCCTTTTGGCGGCTCACTTTTAGACCACTCGACATAAAGATTGGTGTGGGGTTACCCATACCAGTGGGCTGGAGCCAGCCAAGATATTTAAGTAAATCGGGCTTTAAATCAGAAAGCGGAACCTCAGCTTCGGCGGTAATTTTCGGCCGCAAGTCCAGCTCCTTGAGCTGGTCTTCGACGATGGCGCGCATACGAGTGATTAAATCGGGGAGCAGCTCATTGCTGACTGTAAACCCCGCCGCGGCGGCATGACCACCATGATGCGAAAGTAAATCTTTACATTGATCCAGCGCCTGAGTGATGTGAAATTCCGGGATGCTTCTGCACGAGCCGCGGGTAAATTTATCCCCGATACTGGCGATGATTGATGGGCGGTAATATTGCTCGGTGAGGCGCGAGGCTGCCAACCCGACTACGCCCGGGTTATATTCGGGATCGGCGGCAAACAACAGGAGCGGAACTTCATCATCAATGATGATCTGGTTTTCTGCTTTGATCTGGATGTCGCGCGTGATCTTTTGGCGTTCACGGTTTTGGACTTCCAACCATTGAGCAAGCTGACCGACTTCCAGGGGGTCTTGGGAGGTAAGCAGATGCAGTGAATTTAGGGCAGATTCAAGCCTGCCTGAGGCATTCAACCGGGGCGCCAGAGAGAACCCGATATCTGTGGTGGTGATCCTGGAAGGGGTCAGACTTGAAACTCCAATCAACGCCATCATACCCTGGCGAAGCGGTTGGCGGATTAATTCCAAGCCTGCACGCACCAGGGAACGGTTTTCACCGGTGAGGGGGACGAGATCAGCTACGGTTCCCAGAGCAACCAGGTCAAGAAAGTCGCGTGAATTCAGGTTTGGATACTGCTTGGATAGGGCTAAAGCCTCAACCAACTTGTAAGCCAATCCCACACCGGCGAGGTTCTTTTCAGGGTAAGGGTCACCAGCCTGTTTTGGATTGATGACTGCAAAAGCAGACGGAAGCACATCAAGAGGGTGGTGATGGTCGGTGATGATCAAATCGACACCTAGCGAGCGCGCCAGTTCAGCTTCATCCCAAGAGCGGATGCCACAGTCAACTGTGATGACTAGATTCACCCCCTGGTCGGCAAACATGCGGATGGCGTCAAGGTTCAACCCATACCCTTCATCGAAACGGTTGGGGATATATTCTGTCACCTCAGCGCCCAGCGATTTCAAAGCCAGGCCTAACAAGGCAGTAGCAGTGACACCATCTGCATCGTAATCACCATAAACGACGATATTTTCACCCCGCTGGATGGCATGGCTGATGCGGTCGATCGCAGGGTGTAGACCGATCAAATTAAACGGCTCACACCCAGGTGGAGGCTGAGCTTCTAAATATAGGCGCGCTTGCTCGTGGGTGCGGTAGCCGCGGTTATATAGAATTTGACGAAGTATTGGGTGATATCCACTCAGCTCTTGAATGGCATCTGCAGGGAGAGTTGGAGCTACCTCCCATCGTTTGGTGATTACGGGCATGGTGATGGTTGATCCAATTGTTGTGCAAGAGCCAAAGCGCCCATCAACCCTACCTCATCCCCGAGGGCAGCTGTGGTCAGGGTGAGATTCTCCAGATATTTTTTAGACATCACATGTTCGTTCATGGCTTTCCGCAGTGGAGTGAACAAGGCTTCACCGCTTTGGGACACACCACCCCCAATGATAACCACACTGGGATTGAAGATGTGTAGATAATCTGCGACAGCGGTCCCTAAGAAGGTGCCTGCGCGGGCTAGTGCGGCGATGGCAAGTGCATCACCCTGGCTGGCAGCGTTCGATATATCTTCAGCCTTAATCGGTCGCTTATTAGCCAAAGAAGAGGGAATTCCCTGGTTAATTTCCTGTTCAACCCAACGGGCAATGGCAGGACCTGATGTAATTGACTCTAGGTGGCCACGTTGACCACAACTGCATAACGGTCCATCCGGGACGACCGTTACGTGACCCAGCTCGGCACCAAGCCCCCGCGCACCGAGCAACATTTGGTTATCGATAATGACTCCACCACCAATCCCTGTGCTGACGGTGATATAGACCAGGTTGCGATGCCCAATCCCAGCACCGAAGCGCCATTCACCCAGGGCGGCCAGATTGGCATCATTCCCGATGGCTACGGGGACATTGAAACGATCCTGGAGCAATTTTTTAAGCGGGAGGTTGGTCCAACCGGGGATGTTGGGCGCTTCCAATACAATCCCATCGAAAGGATCGGTTGGACCGGGAGCTGCCACAGTAATCGCAGCCACCTCACCTCCTTTGGGTAGGATCGAATCGATGAGATTGATCAAGCGCTCATGCGGCGTACCAGTACCGTTCGTATGGATCCGTTTTATCGTTTCGGGTTTATGGCTATCTACGGGGAAGCGTGCGGTCCGGATGTGTGTTCCCCCAACATCAGCGACGATGAAATACTTAGCCATAATGTGAGTATAGCATAATTTATTGTTGACGATTAACATAAAGACTGCTATCATCATTGATTGGTATGGAAAAGAAAAAGTCCACTGATCGCAATAAGCTGTGGAAGCGGATTTATGAACCTTTCCGCTGGTTGATACCAGGCCTGGGAATAAAACGCTGGATGATCATTATCCTGCTTGGCATTACATTATTAGGTGTCGGTCTGGCTATGTTGGTATTAGAGATATTCCGTACTGCACCAGAAACATGGTGGCTGCCCATTCTATCTTTCGCTTCATTACGCAGCTTAAGTCGCCCGCTGAGGGTATTGATCTTTGGTGGGATCGGGATTGGATTGGTTGTAATAGGCATATGGGGTATCAACCAGGCACTCTTAGCACCCTACCAGCGCACAGGGAAGCCTGTGCTTGATCAGCTCACTGATCATCGCAGGAAAGAACGCGGGCCTCGAATCGTTGCGATTGGCGGTGGACACGGATTAGCAACCCTGTTACGAGGCCTGAAGAGCTACAGTTATAACATCACCGCCGTGGTAACAGTGGCTGACGATGGGGGGTCGTCTGGTAAGATCAGGCGTGCGCAGGGAATTCCGCCACCGGGTGACATTCGGAACTGCCTGGCAGCATTATCCAATGATGAAGCATTGATGACCCAGTTGTTCCAATACCGCTTTTCAGATGCGAACGCTGAACTGGACGGTCATCCGTTCGGGAATTTATTCATCAGCGCCCTATCAGAGATTACTGGCAGCTTCGAGGAAGCTGTGGTTGAATCGGGTAAGGTACTGGCCGTCCAGGGGCGGGTGTTACCGGCGACACTACATGACGTGCGCCTGGTTGCGGATATGCAGCTGCCGCACAGCATTGGTGAAGTTCGCATCGAGGGCGAAAGTACCATCCCCAAATTTCCAGGCGATGTACGCCGGGTATGGTTGGAACCGAATAACCCCGCCGCATATCCACAGGTCATCCAAGCAATCCTGGCAGCTGAAATCATTGTGATCGGGCCTGGAAGCTTATTTACCAGCATCATTCCCAATTTGTTAGTCCCGGATATTGCCGCAGCAATTCAAGCCAGCCGGGCATTAAAGATATATGTTTGCAATGTAGCCACCCAACAAGGGGAAACCGAGGGATACAGCGTTGAAGATCACATTAAGGCCTTGAATGATCACGTTGGAGCTGCGATATTCGACATCATCGTGATAAATAACAGTTATGAGAGTCAATTGCCCACCGGAACGGAATGGGTGAAAACAATCCCGGAGACAGAGTCGGAGAACCCGTTATACAGGTCTGACCTGGTTGATCACATTCAACCGTGGCGGCATGATTCATCCAAATTAGCCAGAGTCATCATTGATTTATATCAAGAACGAACGGGACCTTTGATAGAATCTTAACTGAATAGAAATTCATTAATAGAAACCACAGCAGCCTGATGAATAGTATACGCTGCTGAATATAACTTCGGATGGAGGCAAAAATGACAACAAAAGTAGGTATTAATGGATTTGGACGGATTGGCAGGCAGGTACTCAAAGCAATCCGGGATTTTCATCCAGACAGCCTGGAAGTAGTCGCGTTCAATGATATTGGCGACTTAAAAACCATGGCACATCTGCTCAAATACGACAGCAATTATGGCCGTTTCGATGGCACAGTTGAAGT
>JBGOYO010000083.1:0-9343 GCA_041479715.1 Anaerolineae bacterium | reverse complement strand
TCAATCTGGGATGGCTTGATCTCAATCTTGCCATCCCTGTTTTTTATTATTTTTTATCCCACAAGCTGATGCTCTCGATATGGTAGGTTTGGGGGAACATATCAAAGAGGGCAAGACTTGATAGGGTATATCCCCCCGCTGCCAATTGCCTGCCATCGCGTGCCAGTGTCGCCGGATCACATGAGATGCACACCAGGTGAGCTGCACCTTGTGTTAAAACCCCTTCTACCGATTTCGCTCCCAACCCCGCTCGGGGTGGGTCCAGGATGATCATATCCGCATTGAAATCGACGCTCCCAAGCACGTCTTCCACCGGTGCTTCGTATAATTCCACCCGCTCGAATTCGTCCAGGTTGGTGGAAAAATCTTCACATGCGCTCGCTGAAATTTCGATCCCCACCAATCGTTTCACCTTCGGCGCCAGGAAAGCACTGAACAATCCCACCCCGCAATATGCATCCACCACCGTAATCTCACTGGTTATTGGCAGATGGTCGATAATATGTTTCACCATCGCTTGTGCCTGAGTGCGATTCACCTGGAAAAAAGAATCAGCGGATACCTTAAATTGCCTTCCCAGTACCTCAACCACGATATAGTCGCTGCCCGCCAAAATGATGTTGCCATATCCGCCTATCTGCACAATCGATACCGCCAGGTCTTCGATGCTGAACTCCATCGCCTGGGGGTCCGTGCTCTCCAGGATCAGCATCATTTCCTGATCCATTCCCACTCTCAGACTCACCCGTTCCAGGCTCGGGATCGGCTCAGCCTCGATTTGAGGCCATATCCGGTTGATCGCCTCTTCTGGTAGGTGGCACTCCCGGATTGCAAACGGTTGGTTGGAACGCGCTTTCTGGAATCCCAGCTTGCCTTCAGGCGTGAGGTGGAATTGGATCGTATTCCGGTAGTACCACGGCTCTGGTGAGGCATGCATCTCTATATCCGGGATTCCTCTCAGGCCCCCGATCCGTTCCAGCTGTTCCCTCAGGATGTCCGCTTTGTCTTTCACCTGGGCCGGGTACTGAAGGTGTTGGTAGTGGCAGCCACCGCAGGTCGAAAAATGAGTGCACCGGGGGGTGACCCGCTCAGGAGATGGCTCCAATACCTCCACCAGGGCCGCATTCGCATGGCGGGGTTTATCGTCCACTACCCTCAACCTCACCAGCTCGCCTGGGATGGCATAGGGCACGAAGACCACCCTGCCATCCGGCAGCCTGCCTAATGCGTCCCCGCCGTAGGCAAGCCTCTCGATCTTGACGTCAAATGTGTTTGTCATTCGGTTTTTCTTTTTTTTGAAAACTTTTTTGATGCTTTTACCTGGTTTACTCTGGGTGCCATGCGCTTTAGCGCAAGGCAATTTTATTTTTCCAAGACCGAGGTTAATATATCTACGGCTTGCCTTACACCGTCTTCAGAGCGGATCTTTACACCGATCTCGGTAGCCCGCTGATTCATAGCTGTATCACTCACGGCGGTGGTGAGGGCTTTTGCCAGCTTTTCTGCGGTTAATTGCTTGGATGGGATAGGAGGTAGACCGACACCTAGGTCGGCGACACGCCACCCCCAAAAGTTCTGATCAAGCGAGATGAAAGGTACGCAGATCGTGGGTTTTCCAGCGCGCAGTCCGGCGGCGGTTGTACCCGCACCGCCATGATGTACCACCGCCGCAACCTGGGGAAAAAGCCAGCTGTGTGGAACCGAGTCAGTCATGTAAACGGAGGCTGGTACGTCCGCCTGGGTGAGTCCTCCCCAGCCGGTCAGCAGGATGCCGCGTAAGCCAGCCAACCGCAGCGCTTCGAGCACAAGGTGGGTGGCAGCCTGGGGGTCGCCATGGCTCATGCTGCCGAAACCAATATAGACTGGCGGCTGCCCGCTTTGCAAGAAATCCACCAACGCAGCCGGGGGCTGCCATTCAGGTGGGGGATCAAGAAACCAATAACCAGTGACATGCACTTGTGCAGCCCAATCCACAGGGCGTGGGATGACATGTGCGCTAAAACCGTTCAACACCGGCCAGGTGCGTTTTTCGAAGAAAGGCAAGGGACCATCCCAATATGGAGCCGTGGGCAGCCCCAGAACGGTTCGCCGTGCTAGGTTAACCGAAGCGCGCTGCATCGGCCAGGCCATCAGCCGCCAACCAAGAACATGCGAAAGGTGATTGAGTCTACCCCCAAGCCACGTTCGCAACATGGGAAAGGAGACCGCCGGGAAAGCCCGCGTGGGTGTAAACGGAACCAACCACGCCTGGATGAAAGGCAGACCCAGCTTTTCAGCCACTGGCTGCCCAGCAATCAATCCACCAAAACCGCCGATTACCACCTCGGTCGCCTGACAGGCTTCCAGGCAGTCATGCATCCATTGTTGGTTCAAGACAATCAACTTTTTCTTCAACAGGGTAAACTGGTTCAGTAGGTTATTTTTTGCGAGGGCAACGCCAACCGTCGGATCGCGCATCAGCCCTTCCATATCGCCATGTAGGGGGAACAAAGTCAGACCGCACCCCGCTACCAGCGCAGCGAAGTTTTGGTGGGTAGCCACTTGAACTTGATGACCAGAGTCTTGCAGTCCTTTACCCAGGGCTACGTAAGGACGAACGTCACCCTGGGTGCCGGGAGCGATAATGGTGATGTTCATAGTGTTTACCTTGATTAAGTGCCATCAGCTCGGGATAACGTTGAGACGATTGACGATCAGTTTTAGAATATTACGGAATGCATCTTTACGACACCACAACTTCCATGTAACAGTATCATGTGGGTTAATTGTTCTTACTGGTAAGCTTATTAAACCGTCAATAAGTTGGATTCGCTGGATTCAAGCTGGTTTACAATGATCTCATGACTACTTAAGCACAGAGACGTCCCCGAGTGGGACGTCTCTGGTAGTTACCCTGGTATTATCGACCCTGCATAAAATCATCGATACCGCACAGCAGGCTTTCCAAATCAGGCATTTGGATCTCCGCCATGTGTGCGATGCGGAAGGTCTTGCCCTTCAAATCACCATAACCGTTTGCCATACGCAGGTTGCGCGGGCCAACAAACTTATTGAACTCGCCGCAATCGAAGTTGGGCGGATTGACCACCACGGTGATAGTCTGCGAACGGTATCCCTCCGGTGCGAACAACGGCCAGCCCTTTCGGATCGCCCAATCCTGTGAGTACCTCGCCATGGCGCTATGGCGTGCAAAGCGGTTCTCGATCCCTTCCGCCAACATGCGGTCAATCTGGTAATCCAGAGCGAAGATTAAGGACATCGCCGGTGTCATTGGGGTGGAATCCTTGATTCTGTGCTTCTCCAGCAGCAGATAATCGAAGTACCACCCGCGGTATGGCACCTCTGCTGCCCGTGCCATCGCCCGGTCATTCACCCCGATTAACGCGATGCCCGGTGGAAGCGCCAGGCATTTTTGGGACGATGTGAACAACACATCCAACCCCCACGCATCCATTTCGATCTTCACCCCACCCAGGGAGGAAACTGCATCTACCGCAATGAGTGTGTCCGGGCTCACCCGGTGCACCACTTCAGCGATTTCTTTCACTGGGTTCTGCACCCCGGTGGAAGTTTCGTTATGCACCAGTGTGATCAGCTCGTATTTCTGCTTCTTGAGTGCTTCCTCAACCATCTCTGGCAGGATCGCCTGACCCATGGGCACTTCAACCTTGTCGGCGAGTTTTCCGTTGGCGATCGTAACATCATACCAGCGTTTGGCAAAAGCCCCGTTGACGCAGTTCAGCACCCGTTCTTTTGCCAGGTTGCGCACAGTAGATTCCTGCGCACCGCTGCCCGAGTTGGTCATGATGAAGATGCGGTATTGAGTATAAAAAAACTGGCGTAATTTTTCGGCTGCGCGTTGGAAAATGGTCTCGAAATCTTTACTGCGGTGTGGGATCATTGCCCTCGTCTGTTGTTGGAGGACATCCGGAGATACATCTACCGGACCGGGAACGAACATCGGTGACATAAGAACCTCCTCAGATTGTAGATGTGTGGTTTCTCATTAAAGTAGTTTTATTCTACCACCCCTATGTATTTTATAATATGTCCATGCGTCGCTTTTTAGCAATGATATTCATCCTCTTCATTGCGGTTTCCTGCGCCGGTGTCCCGGTTTCAGTTTACAGGCCTGCTCCTACAGCGACGGTTACTCCCATTCCCACGTTTACACCTACATTTTCGCCGTCCCTAACGCCAGTCGGGGTTCCCTCAATCACGCCCACCCAGATACTGCCCACGCTCACACCTGCCCTCACTGCCACCCCTTCTCCTAATCCAGAAGGGTTCAAGGTCATGTATCATCCCGATGATGTGCTCTATGTGGGTGACCAGGTGAGCTTCGAGGTGATTTCTCCCCCGGGTATGGATCTTAAAGGTTCCAGTGTACATGTGCAGGTCGACCCTCCTGGCGGTCCAAGTCTCGGTCCAGCGGAGTTTGGCGCCTGGGGGATTCAAGGTCGCCCCGAGGCTGCGATGATCTGGGTTTGGGACACGAAAAATCTAAATGCGGGGCTGCACAGCTTTTCATATAATGTTCAACCCCAGGGAATTGCCTGGACAGAACAGCTTGATCTCCTGCCATCCGCTGCCATGCCTCCCACCGAGGCAGAGGCTCATTGGGCTGAAACCACCACCCAGTGTTGCACAGTTTTTTACGTCACCAACACCGCTTCCGAACGCGACCTGCCCACCCTGACCACGCTGGTGGATGCCCAGGCTAAGGATGTAATTGATAAGATGGGGGCAAACTTCACCGAACCCATCACCATCACCATCCTTCCCCGTCTCTTGGGGCATGGTGGGTTTACCTCATCTGAGATCAGCGTCTCGTACCTGGACCGCAATTACGCCTCGAACTCTTGGGAGCTGGTGGTGCATCACGAGATGGTGCATGCCATCGATGGTCACCTCGGGGGTGATTTCCGCCCGACTATTTTCGTTGAAGGGCTTGCAGTTTATCTGACTGGCGGTCACTATAAACCTGAACCGCTCATGCCACGTGCAGCTGCCTTGCTGCCGCCTTTCCTGAACCAATACATCCCGTTGAAGACCCTGGCAGATGGCTTTTACGCCTCCCAGCACGAGATTGGATATCTGGAAGGCGCTTCGTTGATTGAATACATGGTCAAAACGTATGGCTGGGATGCCTTCACATCCTTCTACCGTGACATCCACAACCGTCAGGGAGAATCTCAATCCGACTCGATCAATTCAGCCCTGCTGGTCCACTTCTCCATCACCTTTTCCCAGCTTGAGCACGATTTCCTCTCCGCTTTGCAGGCTGAACCCGATACTTCAGCCTGGGTGGACGACGTCCGGCTGATGGTGACCTATTACGACACCATGCGCCGCTACCAGCAGCTTTTGGATCCGTCAGCTTACTTCGCCACTGCCTGGCTCATGGATAACAAAACCATGCGTGAACGTGGTATCGTGGCAGATTATCTCCGCCATCCTCACACCCCCGTCAACCTGGCCTTAGAAACGTTGTTCATCACCGCTCACCAGCAAATGATTGCCCAGAATTACCCTTCAGCCACTCAAACCCTGGCTGAGATCACATTGGTGATGGATGGAATCGAACGTAGTCTGCCTGACCCATTTTCTGTCTCGCAATTTACTTCCGACTATCTCACCATCTCCGATTCGCTCCAACGACAGGGCTACGAGGTGCAAACCATTACCATCACGGGGAACACCGCTTCCGTTTCCGTCACTGCCTCAACCGGACCAAACTTAATTCCCCTGAATCTTCGCCGGACAGATGGTCAATGGACCATCATTCCTTAGTTAGGAGCAATAATACTAAAGAGGGGGATTTTCTTACGCCTGACTTGAGACGAGGAGGGAGGTGATTAAAATCAATAATAGCAGGTTGCTGATCGATCCAAGCATTAATATCCCAAAGCTCTCCAGCCATTTAAATCGATACCGGATCGCGATGATGGAGGTGGAAATCACCGCAAAAAAGAACGCAATCAGCACCATCAATCCGATTGATACCACCCCCAGAATGATGAGGGGGATGAAAGCACCTGTGAGCAGCCAGGTCAACCTCAGCCAACCAACAGTTTTCCTGCGTAGGCTGATACTAACCACCACGAAGCTGATAATACCGATGAACAGCCAATCAACCAGCAAAAATCCGGGCAGCGGCCACAGCGTCGCCTCGGGAATCTGCGCTTGGGTTGCGTAGGTGAATATGGCCCCCGATAAGGACACGATGGCCGCCAAAAATGAAAAGAACAGGGCCAGCACATCCATCCACGAACGTTGACTTTCACTATTCGCGCTCATATGAACGATTAAGGACAGAAGCTTAAGGCTTTGAAGACAATATCGAACGGGGAAACACAGTATAAGCCACCCCCAGGGTTCCATGGCTGGTCAATAAAAACCAGAACCGCTACCACCAGGAGTACGATCACCACCAGGCATCCACACCCTGCCAGCAACCACGAGTTGATCGGTTTACTACGCGTTTCCTCGGCTTCTTCCAGTGGAAGCTCCGGCATAGTCGGCTTAGGTTTAGGGACAGAATTCACCTGCGGCACGTGGGCCGGAGCAGGTTGCGGCTGGCTTACCTGCAGTACGGGTGCTGGTGCAGGTTCCAGTTGGCTTACCACCGGCGCTTGTATCGCTGCCACAGGTGTCGACCCCAGGTCTACCGGGCTGCGGACGGTTGCATCCAGGTCAACGGGCTCTCCGTCAAAAACTACCCCCACATTATCCCCGAACATGATCACCTCACCGATTGCCAGCAAGTGTGGGCCGATCAGCCGCTGTCCATCGATGTAGGTTCCGTTGGTTGAGTTGAGGTCTTCTATTTTATAGCGATCCGCTTCCAGGGTTAGCCGGGCATGCTTCCGTGACACTTCTGCATCATTGATTACAATGTCATTGGCAATATCCCGCCCTATGGATAATTCAGTTTGGTCCAGCTCAAACACCTGACCAGGATTGGGTCCCTGCCGTATCACCAGGCGATATTGTGCACCTGCCATATCATCCTCCTCGAATAATTATGCCCTTATCCTTGCTGCGCAACCAATAAACTAATAGTAATGATTTTTGTCGATATTGTCAAACCGGTGATCCATTGGGTTCAGCTTCGAATGCTGCCCCGCAGTATTGGCAAAAACGTGCTTCGCTTGAAGATGATCTCCCACATTGTGCGCACACCCTTTCGGGAGTGATTACGTTCATCTTTTCAGCCTTATGCCGGTGGGTACGCTCACGCTTTATCAAATGAGGTCTTTTCACTGTCTTCTTGCCAGCCGGTAGCTGATACCAGGAGGATGCATCGTTTGCAGTCACCAATGGGGAGTCAATATTTTCCGGGAGGGTTTCCACTTCCGGCTTGCCTCCCTTTTTCTTGATCACGATGATCTCAGGTAGCCACCGGTGCTTTTTCTGCCCAACAGGCAGACTCTGCTGATCCTTTTGTCCTGATCTGCGTTTGGGTAGTTTCTCGCCCAGTCTACGCGCATATTCCTTGCCGCGGGTGAAAGCCTGGATGGATAAGTCCCGCATTTGCTTGGCGGTCAGATGTCTTCCCGACAGGTACCAGCCCAATATGGCATGCCCCACCACGTACGTCCCTGAATATGCCACTGCCACCTTGGGGATAATCCCCCACCCTGGCACCAGTCCGATCAGGCTGCGCGCCGCTTGCCTCCACACGAAACCACCGCCGATCACCCCGCCAAATTCCGTCACGTAGTCTTGCCAGCGGGTGGTAAACCCAACCAGCAGACCCAACTTATATGCTAAAAAGGCTTGAGACTTGGTGAGTACTACCAGGTCGGTTAAATTGAGCGGCAGGTCCAACACAGGCACGATTTCAGCCAGTCCGGTGCTGAATGAATATGCCGCGTTTGAAAAGCAGGTCTCATTGATCAGCTGGTGCGCCACTGTCACCCTGAACAGCGGGAATTGCCTGCCAAGTGCGACGTGCAATTGGGGGAGCAGCTCGAGGACGCCTGGGATAAACTCATGTTGCAAGCTCGTGCTGTCTTTCGCTGATCCGTAGACCACCTTACCAGCCTGCCATCCCTGGTTGGCTGCTTCTGGAATAACTCCGCTCACCAGATCAATTTTGTTGATGAAAACCAGTACATTCTTCCCCTCTTCGTTCCACTTTCTCACCAGGCTTTGCTCTAACCCGAAATCATCACGCGTTGCATCCACCAACAGGATAGTCAGGTTTGCCGCTGGCGCGGGAGTATCTGCCTCGATGGTGATGATCGCCAGAGGTGACTGCGTGTGGATTCCTTCGCGTGCCGGGTCGGTGCGCATTTGTTCTGCCAGGGTGTGCCTTCCTGCCCCCTGGGCACCAGCCAGAGCAATCTTGAGCGGATAAGTGGCTGCATCTCGGATCGGCTTCAGGTCGATCTCTTTGATGTTATTCCACACCGAAGATAGGTCTTTTAATCCTGCCACTGTGCCTCATGAAAACGTGAATGATCTAGGGTTGAATACCTCAATTGCATTATACCGCCGGAACCGGCTTCATTCTTAGACGTCCATCTCAATCCAAATGTTCACTTGGTAATAGTTGAAACCAACAGTGGTAAAATATCCGGCTGGGGGAAAGGACTTGTGTGATATGCCTGAGCCAATTATTCGTACCGAACATCTCTCTCGCACATTTGGTGAAGTAAAAGCCGTCGATGATCTTTCATTGGATGTGCCCGCAGGAGTTGTCTTTGGGTTTCTAGGACCCAACGGAGCCGGAAAAACAACCACAATACACCTTTTATTGGGCTTACTCGAACCCACCCAGGGCCATGCCTGGGTGTTAGGCTTCGATACACATACACAGGCGGATGATATTCGCACCCGTAGTGGTGCATTGCTTGAGTTTGCCGGTCTCTATGAACGCATGACCGCTGAGGATAACCTGGATTTATACGGGCGTATCTACCAGATGCCCACCACCGAACGGAATGCACGTATCAAAGAGCTGCTTACCCACCTTGACTTGTGGGATCGACGTAAGGAGCGGGTTGGCAAATGGAGCCGGGGTATGAAGCAAAAACTGGCAGTGGCTCGTGCCCTCTTTCACCACCCCCCATTGATCTTTCTGGATGAACCGACCGCAGGTTTCGATCCGGTGGCAGCTGCCGCTTTGCGTACCGACCTAGCAGCGCTGGTGGCTCGTGAAGGCGTTACCGTTTTTCTCACGACCCATAACCTGACCGAGGCGGAAAAACTTTGCGCACAAGTGGGTGTGATCCGCAATGGTAAACTTTTGATGGTTGGCAATCCTGACGAACTGCGTATGAGTAAGGTCAACCCCCATGTTGAGATCACGGGGCGCGGATTTACCGAGCAAATC
>JBGOYO010000082.1:0-9411 GCA_041479715.1 Anaerolineae bacterium | reverse complement strand
TGAGCAGTTTCAGGCTGAGAAAGCCTTGCGCAACATTGCCGAGGTAGCCATTGGATGTAATGACAAGGCAGTGGTCACTGGAAATATATTGCAAGACGAGAAGGCAGGCTTCCATTGGGCCTATGGACGAAGTGATCAACTTGGTGGAACAGTAGGTCTGAAGGATTTCTCTGCATCGAACAAAGTGTCCCATCTGGATATCGTATATGCCAAAGGGAATCCCATTGTTTGTGAACGTCTGGACTTCATCTTCCCGGATGGAACGAAGCGGACAGTCATTCGAGATGGTGTTCTGAGTATTCAAAGTAGAGTGTGAATGCGCCTAACAAGTGGCTGGAGTGGACGGATGCTTCGGCGGTATGGCTCTTGCAATGCGAGAGGCGTGCAACCGCCCCGCCGGTATCGCCAAACGATAGTAACAGCGTGAATATAAAAAATGTATGTGCAACGAATTTGAACTACAACCGCTAGGTTATAAATCTAATCCTCAAGACTGATCTATTTAGGCGAAAAAGGTGTATTGTTTTTAGGAAAAAAACAGTCATGTATTGAATTCATATATCATTCAAAATTGTATGTTATGTGAATATTCTTAACGAATCATTCGTTCTGCGCAACCTGATTATGCGTTTGTGAAGGAGGACAATATGCAAGGTAGCTTGAACGACATTCTTCCTGAACCAATCAGTCCGGAGAACGAGACAGTCATCCTAGAACTTCTCAAGAGGAAGATGGCAGTCTCATTGGAGTTAGCGGTGGATCTTCTGCGCGCAATGGAGCAACGTTTTGGCGCTGAAGCCCGCGAAGTGCTTCATGAGATGACCGTCAAGCAGAATTTCGAAACAAACGGAGAAATGAAAAAGCCAGAGGAAGACCTTCGAAGCTTCTGTGCAATGATCGATCGGGTCGCTGCTGGCTCCCATCGATGGGAGCGTGTCGTCGACGATCCTGTCCGAATCGGTTATTGCTTCACAAGATGCATGTATGCCGAGATCCTTAGGGAGCTAGAGGAACCGGAGCTAGGTTTGGTGATATGCGCACGCGATGGACCATGGGTTAAATCCTTCAACTCTGGCCTGGGCTTCCACAGAACCAAGACTCTCATGGAGGGCAACGACGCGTGTGACCACGTATTCTACGTGGAGAGATAGCTATACAGTTGATGCGAAGTTGCCAGCCTGGGGCAGTAGACAACTGTAGTAGTGGTTCCTAGCTACGCCTAACACCGCGTGGTGTGTCCTGAAAAGTCATCGTTTGCTTGCTGGTGAAAGACCAGTCCTGGTAAGGGTCAGGCCGCCAGGTAGCAGGCAACCGATGTAGCCGGGTGACTGGCTATGTCGAAGCGTTGTAACCCTGTAAGGTGCAAATATTCCGTCCATTCAGAATGCACAAAAAAAACTCATTAACCCAAAAGTAATACCTAAGAAATTCTATGGATGAGTGAAACAGCCAGGACAGGTTTCTTGATCAGGGGAACGAAAGAGAAAAATGAAGGCGATGTTTTTCAAGGACATCATTTGCATCAAATCCCCATTTGGACAGGTTTGCGGATCGCCTTCCTTGCTTCATACCGCTGCATATCGGGGCACAATTTGGGAACAATTTGGGAACAGATATGCTGATACAGTATGGTGATTTTGGAACAAAATAGACGTAATAGACGGCTTTTTTCCCCTTTTCCCCTACCTGCTCATCTATCGCACTGAAGAGGTCGAGGGCTCGAATCCCGCCAGGTCCACCAAACTACCCTAAGAAATGGTCTCGCCTGGGTCGATATCCTCTCTGACCATAGATTCACTGCAGCTCCTAACTGATAGTGGATATATAGCCAACAATCACCAGGGTTATCACTGTTTGGTTATGACCTATTATAATCAATACTTAAATTTGGTAACATTGTCTTGGGATAAGCAGCGTGTAAGGAAACCCGGGTAATTAAAATGTGAATATGCGGGACAAATGTCCCTCCCACAACGGGACATCTGCCTATCGACTTGGAAGTCGTAGTATCTTATGATAGTCATAGCCTGAGCAACGAAACACGGTTTCTACCGGGCAGAGGCACCTTACTCATAATCTGCAATGCGTAATTAAACGCCGCACACACGTTGGCTGGAATGCTCCTGCTGGATAATGGTTTCCGACCAATTTATTTTTACCACTCATCAATGAAGGCTGACATGATCAACGATGTCGTTCTCGAATGGATTTTCGTCGGGATCTGGAAGTACGCTGACGACCTGCTCTTCCGCATAGCCTGTTACAGTGACCCATACCTACTGCAGAAGCCGCTTAATGAAGTCCAGGATGCGGCCGATTTCATCACCATCCGGGTGCCCAAGGGTAACCTGGGTGCACTAGTGGTCGAGACGAGCTTGCACGTCCGGGTATTCGGTTTCTTGCAGAGCCGGGATTACGAGCCGCTGTTTTCGATCCTGGATGGATTACGCCTGGATAGCAAACGGCGATATTGGATAGAGCACAAAGTAGTGGAAAGGAACCTTGGTGACATTCAGGTAGATTCCGGACAGATGAGTCCCGGTGTCGAAATCCTGCTCCCAATGTCACACAATATCTTGACAAGCGCAGAGGAGGATATACAATGATAGATAAGCGATTAAGAAGTGAGATCGCTCAGTGCAAACTGATTATCTCAGCCAAAGAACCCTTGCACTTTAACAGTTCTATCACCAGATTTATTAAGTTCAGCAGTAAGTGCAGCTTAGGCTGCTCTGGGGGAACTTATAAGCTGCTGAGAGGATACCCACCCTCTCCGCAGGTCGTAAACTTAACTTGCCCTTCTCCGAATGGAGAGGGGTTTTTCTTATTTTTCTATCTATTATCGTTAAAAAGATTGTATTTCATTTATTGATGAAAGTCGATGGGCATTTGTCCCGTAGCAGTAGGGACAAATGTCCCGAACATCTATGGATTTTAATCTAATCTCTTCTTAGAATAGTTTACAAGAATACAAGCCTCCAAAGAGGGTATGAGTCATATGAGTATATATATTATTGCTTGCGGAATAATGGGCAGCATTATCTTATTTGCTTTTCCACATTTGGGACTTGGATTTTTACAAGTACGTTAAGCTACTTATAATGGATTTAATCAAATATTACGGAAAAAACCTTGCTCTATCAAGTAATTCAGCCCAGAATCAAAGAAGCATATATTTATGGATCGGCGGGATTCAAACCCGCGGCCTCTTCAATGCAATGGATAAAAATGCACGATTAGAAAAAAAAAGTCGTCTATTACAGCTAATTTTTACCAAAATCACCATACAATTCGCTTCGCTCGTTGCTTGCTGTTTCAGCATCTTTATACCCGAATTGTACTCATATTATGAAGCATGGAGGGGCGGCCCGCATTCCAATTATAGGTAGATAAAAAAATCAATTGTCAAGGTATTACCACCAATGATGGTGAGTAAGCTGGGTACAGCTCGCCGCCCCTGGCGTATTTCAGGTGAGTATCGCCGAACTCGACGATGCTCGGCCCCCACATGCGCGGCTCGGACCGCGTGGTTTTGCGCATCAGCTCCGGGATGGTGAAGGCGTCGCGACGCTTGCCATCGTCGCCGATGGTGTTGAGAAAGGCCTCCACACTCTCGCCGGTGGGCTTGGTTTTTAGCTCCACCTTGCTGGCCCTCCGTTATTTCTTCTATAACAAAATGTGCCCAAATTATCAATTTATCTTAATACTCCGCTAATTTCATGGGCATATAATTCATGAAGGGCTAAAATGAACGAACCTTCCATTTCTGAAAACCCCGATTGGCGAGCCCGCCTGGACGTCTGGCGGGTTCGGTTGAAATCATGGCTCGCTCGGCTGGAATCCTGGCACCTGCGCCTGGCAGCTTGGCTGAGCCGCCTGTGGGCGGGTGCGCGCCTGCTCCTGCGCCGGCTGGGCATATTCCTGCAGCGCCTGCTGCCGTATGCTGCCACCATCCTGGTCACACTACTGGCACTTGTTATCTACACCTTGTTCATCCCCAAGACCCAACCCATCACGCAGAACGACGTCAATAATAGCATCTCCCAGGCCATGGCCTCCGCCACCCCACCCCCGGCCTTTTCCGAGACAGTGTATCAGATCATCCAGCCATCGCTGGTGTTGATCGAGGCTAAGACGACCAACGCCGACCAGACACAGGGCAGCCGTCTGGGTAGCGGGGTGATCATCGACGCCAACGCCGATATCCTCACCAGCCTTCATGTGGTTACGGACACGGTTGACGTCCAGGTGTATTATGCCGACGGCAGCCAGACCACAGCCCAGATTGCAAAGGCGCAACCGGATATTGACATCGCCGTGCTGCATCCGGCCCAGCCGCCGGCCCTGGTGGTGCCCGCCGTGATGGGTAACCCCAACGCCCTGCGCGTGGGCGACGAAGCCTACGTGGTCGGCAACCCGTTTGGTCTATACAGCTCGATGAGTGCCGGCGTCATCTCGGGATTAAACCGCACCTTCCAACCCACCGACAGCAAGGTGGAGCTGCACGGTATGATCCAAATCGATGCGGCGGTAAACCCCGGCAACTCGGGTGGCCCGCTGCTGAACCGCTACGGGCAGGTGGTGGGCATCGTCACTGGGATTACCAACCCAACCAATCAGGACTTCTTCGTCGGCATCGGCTTTGCTGTGCCGATAACCGTGGCCGGCGGAGCCGCCGGCGCACCGCAGTATTAGGGGAATTTTCTTGGCTGGGACTGCTGAGAAGTCCCAAACACCTAAATTTCCGATATTTTTTAAGGAGATAACGGATGGATCAGAAAAATAATCTTGGATCTGGCTTACCTATGGAACGCGTGCTGTACGAGGTCAAGAAGGTAATCGTCGGGCAGGATCACCTACTGGAACGCATGGTGGTGGCCCTGCTGGCGCGTGGACACATCCTCGTGGAGGGCGTGCCTGGCTTGGCCAAGACCATGGCAATCAAGACCCTGGCCGAGTCGATCGGGGGGGAGTTCAAACGCATCCAATTCACCCCCGACCTGGTTCCAGCCGATCTGGTGGGCACGCGCATCTACAACCAGAAGACAGGCGAGTTTACCACCTCGCTCGGCCCGGTGTTCACCAACCTGCTACTGGCCGACGAGATCAATCGAGCCCCGGCCAAGGTACAGAGCGCCCTGCTGGAGGTGATGCAGGAGCACCAAGTGACCATCGGCCGCGAGTCCTTTAAGGTGCACGACCCCTTCCTGGTGCTGGCCACCCAGAATCCCATCGAGACCGAAGGCACTTACGCCCTGCCCGAGGCCCAGGTGGACCGCTTCATGCTCAAGGTATTGGTTGGCTACCCGGATACAACCGAGGAATTCGTGATCGTCGAGCGCATGACGGGCATGCTGGACAAGGTGCAGAAAGTGCTCTCCACAGAGCAGTTGGTCGGCCTGCAGAAGGAGGTCGACAAGGTGTTCGTGGACCCAGCGCTGATCGAGTATGCCGTGCGCTTGGTTACCAGCACGCGGCATCCCAAGCAGATCGGCCTGGAAGAGCTGGAGCGTTATATCCTGTATGGCGCCAGCCCGCGGGCGTCGATCAACCTGATCTTGACCGGCCGGGCGCTGGCATACGTGCGCGGGCGCCATTACGTCCTGCCGCAGGACGTAATGGATATGGCGCTCGACGTGATGCGCCACCGCCTAGTGCTCTCGTACGAGGCGCTGTCGGACAATGTGTCCAGCGATGATGTGCTCAACAAGATACTCGATCGCATCCCCATACCGGTGGTGCCATTGAGGGAAAATGCAAATGCCCGCGTTAATGCGTAATATTATCCCACCTCCAGGGTTTGTTATTGCGAGGAGGAGCGAAACTCCGTTTCGCTTCCGACGAAGCAGTCTCATTATGCAATCCTGGAGATTGCTTCGCCGGTGAACGGCTTCCCCGAAAACCAGCGGGGATGACTACAATAATTATATGATAACGAGATCGATATGTTAAATCCCAACCCTGTGCCTGCGAAGGCTACCCCAACCCGAGAGATGAGTCTCCAACCTGCGCAGCCCGTGTCCACACCCGAGCGTATCCTTCAGCGCATAGACTGGAAGATCATCCGCCGGCTGGATGGCCTGCTGCAGGGCGATTACCGCAGCCTGTTCTACGGGTATGGGGTGGACCTGGCTGATCTACGCGAGTACCAGCCGGGTGACGACATCCGCTACATCGACTGGAACGTCACCGCCCGCATGGATACACCCTACCTGCGCCAGTACACCGAGGAGCGCGAAGTAACGGCGTGGTTCCTGCTGGACCTCAGTCCGTCGATCGACTTTGGCGGGGTGAACAACCTGAAGCGCACCGTGCTGATCGATTTCGTTGGAACGCTGGCGCGCCTGCTCACACGGCACGGCAACCGGGTGGGGGCGGTGTTCTACAGTAGCCAGGTTGACCGCATCATACCGGCGGGCAGCGGGCGCAACCAGGTGTTGCGCCTGATCCACGATCTGCTTGATCAGCCGCACCTGACCCATTCCCCGTTTACCGACCTGACGCCGCTGATCGGGGGCAGCTTGAACGCCATCCGCCGCCGCTCGCTGGTATTCATCATCTCGGATTTCATCAGCGAGCCCGGCTGGGAGAAACCTCTCAGCCTAATGAGCCGGCGCCATGAGGTCATCACCGTACGCCTGTGGGACCCGCGCGAGGTAGTCCTGCCAGACATCGGTCCGATTATCATGGAGGACGCCGAAACGGGCGAGCAGCTGTACGTGGACACCCACGACCGGCGCTTCCGCCAGCGCTTCGAGCAAGCGGCGCGCCAGCGCGAAGCCGCTCTGGCGCAGGCCTTTAAGCAAGCGGGCGTGGATTGTTTGTCGCTCTCGACCGAGGAAGACCTGGTGAGCACCATCGTGCGCTACGCCACTTTACGCAAACAGCGCAGAAGGTGAATAATGACCTTCATCTGGCCAATCATGTTGTGGCTATTAATAATCCTGCCGCTGTTCGTCCTGGTCTACATGGGACTGCAGCAGCGGCGGCGCCGACTGGTCGCCAAATACGGCAACCTGGGCCTGGTTCAGGCGCCCGGGGGCCGGGCGGTCGGCTACCGGCGCCATGTGCCCCCCTTGCTATATCTAACCGGGCTGGGCATCCTGATCGTCTCGCTTGCCCGCCCGCAGGCGGTTGTCAGCTTGCCGCGCATCCAAGGCACCGTGATACTGGTGTTCGACATCTCCGGCAGCATGGCCGCCAACGACGTCAAGCCCACGCGCATCGAGGCCGCCAAGGTCACCGCGCAGAAGTTCGTGGACAGCCAGCCGGACGGCGTTCTGGTAGGGGTGGTGGCGTTCAGCGACAATGGTCTGTCGGTGCAGGTGCCCACCAATGATAAAGCTGCTGTCATGGCTGCCATCACCCAGCTGACGCCGGCGCGCGGCACGTCATTGGCCAACGGCATCTATGCCGCCCTGACTACTATCGGCACCGCCGGAAATGCCCCCGACACCCATTATTACAACAACGTCACCCCCGAGCCGACCGCCACCCCGACACCTGTCCCGCAAGGGGTGTACTCGCCGGCAATCATCGTGCTGATCTCCGACGGCGAGAACACCCAGAACCCCGACCCGCTGCAAGCAGCCCAAGCTGCCGCTGACCGGGGCGTGCGTATTTATTCGATCGGCATCGGCACTACCGCCGGGGCTGACCTGAGCATCGACGGGTTCATGGTGCATACGCAGCTCGACGAGGGCATGCTTCAGCAAATTTCGCAGATTAGCAGCGGCACGTATTACAATGCCCAGAGCGAGCAAGATTTGGACAAGATTTACAACAACATCCGCCCGCAAATGGTGGTCAAGCCCGAAAAGATGGAAGTAACCTCGCTGTTTGCGGGCGGAAGCATCCTGGTGCTGCTGATTGGCGGCGCCTTCTCGATCGGATGGTTAAGCAGGTTACCATAACTTGGAGATACTATGACCTTCCTCTGGCCAAAAGCCTTGTTTTTTTTGGGAGCGATCCCCATCCTGATCGCCTTATATATCTGGATGCTGCGCCGGCGGCACCGTTTCGCCGTGCGCTATTCCAGCTTGTCCCTGGTGCGCCTCGCTGTACCGCAGCGCTCAACCTGGCGGCGGCACATCCCGTTCGGGCTGTTCATCCTGGCGCTTACCAGCCTGGTAGTGGCTTCGAGCCGTCCCTACTCGGTGATCACTATCCCCACCAACCAGACGACTGTGATCCTGACCATCGACGTGTCGCGCAGCATGTGCTCGACGGATATTTCCCCCAGCCGCATCCAGGCCGCCGAGAACGCCGCCCTGAGCTTCGTCCAACGGCAGAAAGCCACCACCCAGATCGGTCTGGTGGTTTTCTCGGGTTTTGCGGAAGTGATCCAAACTCCCACCACCGACCCAGAGCTGCTGCAGACTGCCATTGAAAGCCTGATGACCGGGCGGCGCACGGCGATCGGCAGCGGTATCCTCAAATCGCTGGACGCCATCTCCGAGGTTGATCCGAACGTGGCTCCCAGCGTGACCGACACATCTACGCAGGGCCCCAAGCCGACGCCCGTGCCCCAGGGTGTATACGTGCCTGACATCATCATCCTGCTTACCGATGGGGTGAGTAACACTGGACCTGACCCGCTGGACGCGGCCCAGCAAGCCGCCGACCGCGGCGTGCGCGTGTACACTATCGGCTTCGGCACCGCCAACGGTGCGGAATTCCCGAGATGCCCATCGCAATACCTGGGCAACGAGCCATTCGGCGGCGGGTTCAGCGGGGGTAACGGCACACAGTTTCAGGGTGGGGGCCAGTTTGGCGGCGGGTTCGGCGGCGGCGCTGGTGGTTTCCGGCGCGGCATCGACGAAGCCACGTTGAAGAAAATCGCCGCGGTGACCGGCGGGACATATTACCCGGCGTCGAGTGCCAGCGAGCTGCAGGACGTGTTTAGATCGCTGCCCACCTACCTGATCGCCCGTCACGAGGTCAGCGAGGTCAGCTTCTTGTATGCCGGTATCGGCGCTGCGTTGGCTGCGTTGGCGATAGGCCTATCGCTGTTGTGGCATCCACTATAACCCCACCCTGCCCTCCCGAACGGAAGATCACCGATGGAGAGGGAAAATTACCCTTGCTCCCCTTTCAAGCCGTGTTCTTCGGCTGGGGATGGGTTGGGGTGATTAAAACGTGGGATCTGATTGAAGGATAATATTGCACAAACCAAGTTCCAGACCTCGCTGGCTCCCTGGCTGATGGTGAAGGTTGGCAATATTTTGTGGGACATTTGTCCCTCTCACAACGGGACATCTGCCCATCGTCATTAACGCTGTAATCTTGTATGATTATCATAGCCTGAGCAACGAAACACGGTCTCTACCGGGCTCAGGCATCACGCTTATGGTTTGCAAGGCGTAATCAGACGCTACTCACACGTTGGCCGGGATACTCCTGCTGGAGAAT
>JBGOYO010000081.1:0-9422 GCA_041479715.1 Anaerolineae bacterium | reverse complement strand
TCTTTTTCTTGCATCAACGCATCCAGGTCAGATTTCATGTTGTGGGATATCCTTCTTAATGATTTTCTAGTGATGAACGGATGGCAGCCAATAACTCCTGGTCCTGGTCCTCAAGGACTGTGCGTGGGTCGAAGATGACTTTATCCGCTTCCAGCCGACCGATCACAGCAGGCTGGCACTGGCGTAGGCGAGCTAAAAATCGGTCTGGTGAGCGGAGCGTGAGGGCGAGGACATTAGTAGGTAAAGTCTCTTCTGGCAGCGAGCCGCCGCCTACCGTAGATTGGCTGGGGATTACTTCGCCTGCTCCCAAAGCGTTAGACCAAGCCTGTGCCCGTGTTTGAAGGGTGCCTGGTGAGGCTGAGATCATCTGCCAGATGGGTATCTCTTGCAAGGTTTCGTCCTTCAGGTAATGAAGCAAAGTCGCGGAAAGGGCAGCCAGGCAAAGTTTATCTGCCCGTAATGCCCGGGCAAGTGGGTGCTTTTTAAGCTTGTCAACCAGGTCTGTTTTACCGACGATGATCCCTGCCTGGGGGCCTCCCAGGAGCTTATCACCGGAGAAACACACCAGGTCAGCCCCGGCTGACAGAGATTCGAGCACTGTGGGCTCGTGCTCAAGACCGAAGGCAGCGGTATCCAACAATGCGCCCGATCCCAAATCATCGATGAGTGGAATGCCGGCGTGGTGAGCAATCTCAGCAAGCTCAGCGAGCGTAGGCTCGCTGGTGAAGCCTGTGATGCGGAAATTGGAACGGTGAGCGTGCAGGATCAAGGCAGGTGAGGTTTCTTCGATAGCAGCTGTGTAGTCAACCGGATGAACGCGGTTGGTCGTGCCAACCTCATGCAGACGGGCGCCGGATTGCTGCATGACATCCGGGATGCGGAAGCCACCCCCAATCTCGACCAGCTGTGTGCGTGAAATGACCACGCGGCGTCGATGAGCAAGCGCAGATAGAACCAGGAGCACAGCGGCAGCATTATTGTTGACAACCAACGCAGCTTCTGCATGGGTTAACTTCTTTAACAGCAGTTCAGCATGCACAAGCCGGGAACCTCTCTTCCCGGTTTGCAGGTCATATTCAAGATTCGAGTATCCGAGAGAGACGTCTTGCGTAGCCCGGATTGCTGCCTTGCTAAGGGGTGCCCTTCCCAGGTTGGTATGAAGGATCACCCCGGTGGCATTGATCACCGGTTGTAAGGAAGGAATCGTCCACGCCTGAAGCGTATAATGTGCCTGATCCAAAAGGACTTCACGAGAGGGAACATGATTCAGCTGAGAGAACTCAGCCCGGGCTTGATCGAGTGAGAAACGTAGTGCTTCCAAGGTTAGCCCCCGACCGAATTCAACGATCCATGGACTCACCACAGGCTGTTCAAGCAGCTCTTCTACTGAAGGCAAGTCGCGTAAACTACTCATAGGATGGATTAACAGTTATCGAGCGAATGATAATACAATGTTTAACCCTTCCACTGGCTTTTCTCACTCAATCGCAACAGGAATTCGATGAGACCCAATCCTATTGCCAGTAGTACAGCCAATGCTGGGTTAAGCACGCGACCCATCTGCAGCCAGATTAGGATGGATACGTAGACAGCAAACCAGAGCGCCTGCCTGACGACTACAAAATAGGTTGGAGGGGGAGTGCTTGGGAAACGGCGGTTGAGGAATGCGGTGATCGGCAGAGCAGTTCCGGTAATCGCCAGGACGGAAAGGAAATAGAATAACCAGCGCGGCCCAACGGTTGGCAGCGAAGAGATGATCAGGAGTACTAAACCTCCCCAGCCAATGATAAATAGGAAAAAGGCAGCCGGTAAAAAATTGGCAACACGTGGAGACAGGTTAGATTTCATAATTTAGATAATTCTATCACAGGCGTTAAAAATAAAAACAGGCGAGTGGATGTTCCACTCGCCTGTTGAAGGCGATTATGTTTCTCTGAATTCACCTTCCAGGATTTCCCCTTCATCATCTGGTCTAGTAGGGTTACTTCCGTTACCGCCATTAGAAGGTTCAGCTGAGCTGTATCCAGGTTGCCCAGAACCTTGAGCCGCATAAAGCTGCTGGCTAAGGGCATAAAACGCATTCTGGGCTTCGTTAGTCAGAGAAGTTATCTGATTTGAGTCATTACCTTTCATCGCTTCACGCAGCTGGTTTAGTTTCGATTCAATATTCTGGCGATCGCCAGCAGGGACTTTATCCTGCAGCTCACGCAAGGCTTTTTCGGTCTGATACACGAGACTATCGGCGGTATTTCGAGCCTTGATGAGCTCGCGCTGGCGCATATCATCAGCCTCATGCTCACGTGCTTCGCGCACTTTTCGCTCGATTTCATCTTTATTCAGGTTGGTTGAGGCTGTGACGTTGACTTTTTGCTCCCTTCCTGTGGCTTTATCATGCGCAGTCACATTCAGGATCCCATTTGCGTCGATATCGAAGGTTACTTCGACTTGTGGCGTACCACGCATCGCAGGTGGGATTCCTTCCAATCGGAAGCGACCCATGCTCATGTTGTCGGTCGCCATCGGTCGCTCACCTTGAAGAATATGGATATCAACGGCGGTCTGGTTATCTTCTGCGGTCGAAAATACTTCAGACTTTTTCACTGGGATGGTGGTGTTGCGTTCAATGAGCACAGTCATTTCACCACCCAAGGTCTCCAGACCTAATGAAAGAGGTGTAACATCGAGCAGCAATATATCTTTCACTTCTCCACCTAAAACACCTGCCTGGATAGCCGCACCTACAGCTACAACCTCGTCAGGGTTTACCCCTTTGTGTGGCTCTTTATCTATTAACGATCGGACAAGGTCTTGGACCATAGGCATACGCGTGGCACCTCCCACTAAAACGACCTCATTTATTTCAGAGGTGCTGATATTGGCATCTTTCAGAGCTGATTGGAAGGGCTTTCGGAGTCGAGCTACCAGATCCTCGGTTACCTGTTCAAACCGGGAACGGCTTAATTTCATTTGTAGGTGTTTGGGACCGTTGACATCTGCAGTGATATATGGCAGGTTGATCTCGGTCTCTAGAACACTGGAGAGCTCGATTTTGGCTTTTTCAGAAGCCTCACGCAGCCTCTGTAAAGCCTGCTTATCCTTCCGCAAATCAATGCCAGCATCAGACTTATATTGATCTGCCACCCAATTAACAATGCGCTCATCCCAATCATCTCCACCCAGGTGCGTATCCCCATTGGTGGAGCGGACTTCAATAACACCGCCGCCCACTTCCAAGACGGAGACGTCAAAAGTGCCTCCACCCAGGTCGAACACCAGAATGGTCTCGTTGTCTTTTTTATCCAGACCATACGCCAGAGCAGCAGCAGTCGGCTCATTAATAATGCGCAGGACGTCTAAACCGGCAATCTTGCCTGCATCCTTCGTCGCCTGCCTCTGGCTATCGTTGAAATAAGCAGGTACGGTAATTACAGCCTGTTTGACGGGTTCTCCCAAGTAAGCTTCTGCATCTAGCTTGAGCTTTCCAAGTATCATGGAAGAGATATCCTGAGGTGTGTAATCGGTCTTCATAACCGGAATCCGCACGCGGGCATCATTGGAGGGGCCTTGAACAACCTGGTACGAAACCATCTTTCTCTCGGTTTCTACTTCATCGAAACGCCTTCCCATGAAACGCTTGATCGAATAGACAGTATTCTCAGGATTAATGACTGCCTGTCTTTTGGCAGTTTGACCGACCATTCGCTCGCCATTTTTGTTGAAGCCTACAACAGATGGCAACAAGCGCGAGCCTTCGGCTGTAGTAATGACGGTTGGATCTCCGCCTTCAATTACGGCTACGACGCTGTTGGTGGTTCCGAGGTCTATACCTATAATTTTGGACATTTGATTTTCTCCATGGCATGTTTAAAAATACTTGAGAAATCCGAACATACCTAACAAAAAAATTTTCTGTGCTTGAAGAATACCCCATCAGTGCAAGAATCGCATTAACAAGATATAGGAGATATATATATTTTCCCTTGAAGATCAGAATCACACTCATCGACAGGTCTTTGTTAATCGCAGAAATTGGGTTTTGACCGGTACAGGCAACCACAAAATAATGTTAAGCTTTCATGGGATAATGGGAAAAGTTGCCCCGAAAATGTACCAATTTTGGTGAATAATATTATTAACTGCGATAATTTTGCATATCAGATTTGAATTTTTTATACACCATATGTGTTTTAAATAACTAAAATATGCCATAATCCGCCATATATAGGGGTAAGAACACTTGTTCCCTAATCATCAGGCACTGCGATTTTGTATACCTAATATAATAAATTTCACAAATTTCAACTGTTTTAGGCGATTTTTTAAGATTCGCAATCTTAAATAATTCGGTATTTTAAAGATACCGTAGGGTAATAATCATGCACAGCAGACTTGTTTTCTGCTAAAATGGTGCAGGAATCATAACATCATCGAAGTACGTTGGTATGGTTAGCCAGCCAAAATAGGGAAGTTTCCGGCTGGCTTTTCCGTAAAAATATAGAGCAGGCGAATAAATAGTTTATCACCTGATAAATTACCTACCAGGTTCTCTATCTCGGTGTATTTGCATCCTTGTCAAGAGGAGGAAGGATCGCATGAAAGCTGAGCAAGCATGGCAGGCTGTATTGGGCCAGCTCCAAATGGATATGCCCAAAGCTTCTTTTGATACATGGGTGCGGAATGCAGAAGTCGTCAGTTATGAGGACAATGTTTTTATTATTGGTGTACCCAATGCATATGCACTAGATTGGTTAGAGAGTCGTCTGTCCAGTAAAATTAAACGCTTGTTATGCGGAATCATGAACAAGACGGTGAGCCTGCGTTTTATTGTTTGGCAGGATGAATCTGAACAACCCACAGCTGAAGTGACAATGCAGGAACCAGAACCGGAAGCACCCCCGACCCAGCATAGCAATTATCAACTTATCAACCGCTATGCATTTGAAAACTATATTGTTGGGTCTTCCAACCGGTTGGCACATGCTGCGTCACTGGCTGTAGCAGAAAGACCCGCACAGGCATATAACCCCTTGTTCCTGTATGGTGGCGTTGGGCTTGGAAAAACCCATTTATTGCATGCCATTGGCAACTATTGTTTGCAACACAAGCAGAATGTTTTGTACGTCACATCTGAAGAATTCACTAATGACCTGATTGATGCGATTCGGGCACATACGACCCAATCCTTCCGGGAAAAATATCGCCATATTGATATACTACTGATTGATGACATTCAATTCATTGCCGGTAAGGAGTCGACGCAAGAAGAGTTTTTCCACACTTTTAATACCCTACATGGTCAGGATAAGCAAATTGTCATCACTTCCGACAGACCTCCCAAGGCATTAGTAACGTTGGAAGAGCGCTTACGCTCTCGTTTTGAATGCGGGCTAGCGGCAGATATTCAACCCCCCGATTACGAAACACGGGTGGCGATTCTAAGGTCAAAATCTGAACGGATTGGCCGGGAAATCCCAGATGAAATTGTGGAAACCATTGCACGACGCGTCCAGTCCAATATTCGCGAGCTTGAAGGAAGCTTGACACGTGTTCTCGCCCTCAGCGACTTGAGTAATTTGCCCTTGAATGCAAAGCTGGTTGATACTGCTTTAGCTGATTTATTGCCCAAGCGTAGCATGATTGAACCAGCGGAAGTGATGAGCCAGGTAGCGGGAGCATTTGGTGTATCCGTCGAAAACCTGATCGGACCAGACCGCAGACAGGAAGTCGTCTTGCCAAGGCAAATTGTGATGTATCTGCTACGTGAGGAAGCTAAATATTCTTTGCCGAAAATAGGCGAAGCGATGGGTGGACGGGATCATACGACAGTAATGTATGCCTGTCAAAAAGTAACTGATATGCTTGAGCGAGACGATAAACTACGACGCCAGGTGATCAGGATTCGAGAACAAATCTACGGCCAATCGAAACTACCTGTCTAAGATATAGGCTTTATCGATTGACTTTTTCTTTATATGGTATGGATGGATAAAGCCAGCCGTCCTCCCTGTCATTCTTTAAGAACTTTATCCCGTTTTCTTGAGCTCCACCAATCTGATAAATACTTGAAAATTCTTCCGAACCAATGAAAGCCCATTGGTTCAGATTCTTCCTTATAGCCAGTCCAGGGGTCACGATCGAGCATTTTATTGATCGTGTAACGTCCGATTATAGTCGCAGTCGCTAACGCAGGGGCGGCCAATACCAAACCGATAATGCCGATCAGGTTTGCAGCAATGAGTGCGACCACCAGTACAGCCGCTGGATGTACACCCAAGCTTTTCCCCATGATACGTGGTGACACCAGATTATCGTATATTTGATCCATGAGTATTGAGAGTCCGATACACAGGGCTGTAAAGTACATGGGCTGGAGATTGAAGTAATTACCCCCTTGAAAGAGCGTAACCAATCCCATAACGATATAGGTAATCAATGGACCAATATAGGGTATGAAACGAGCCAATCCAGCCAGGATGGCTATGGCAAAACCATAACGGACGCCAAGTGCTGATAAAAGAATCGAATAACTAATAATAACCAGGATAACGATTGTCAGCTGACCCCTGAGGAAGGCGTTCCAGCTGCGAGCAAGAGCCCTACTCATTTTTTGGATATCGGAAGAATAGCCGGGAATATCGATGTAATTGAGAATATTAGGAACTTTACCCGTATCGGCCAGAATAAAGTATGAGATGATCAATATAAAGAAACCCCATCCTATGGTGCTGGCAGTTGCGGTCGCCAACGTCCCAACAATCGTCCCAGCTCGTCCGAGAAGGGACTGTAATGTGTTGATTACTTGACTCCCTAACTGTCCAAGGTCGGTAAACAGGCTCAGATCAAACCTATATGGCCCGATAATGATCACCTGAGTGGATAATTGTTCGATTAGTTTTGGCAGATCAGTGACAAAACGCTCCACAACCTTGATCAAGCTCTGAACCTGTTGTAAAGCAGCCAGCCCGGTAAGTGTAGATACGGCAATCAAAATGATCAGTAGGATGATATAGATGATGTTTACTGAGGCACGCCATGAAAGCCTGGTATGCGTGCTAAATGAAGCTGCCACTGGATGAAGCAGGTAGACCAGAATAAAGGCTAAAATTAATGGTCCGATGATTGAGCGGAAATTAATCAGCATCGCGATGATCAAACCGGTAACGATGAGTCCGATGACCATCTTAAAGGTTGAGCCCCATTTGGGTGAGCTATGGTTGGGATTCTCAGTGCTCACGGTAATTTCTCTCTTATTTGATTCCTCTGCCACCAGTAAGTCTTTGGCGGCGGGAGTGGTTGGACTGTACTGACCGGTGTCCACTCCATGTCGAATAGATTGGCGAAGATATAACGCCCAATCACACGCAATGAGGCGATTGTTGGCGCAGCCAGGGGAATGCCAATAATTCCAGCCAGGATGGCACCAGCGACAATTCCAAATATTACTACCAAGGGGGGCAGGTGAACACTTCGTCCGACAATGCGTGGAATCAAATAATTTAGATCGAACTGCTCAAAAATCAGGTGAAGCCCAATAACGATCAGCATGAATACCCAATTAGGAACGGGGATCCACGTAGAGCCCAAGAAAAATGCAAGCATCGAGGCGATTACCAGCCAAATACCATGCCCTATGCTGGGAAGAAATTCCAGGATTCCTGCCAGGATACCCATGACAATTGCGAAGGGTAATCCGAGGATCAAGCCCACGATAATAAAAATGGTTGCGACAATTGTACTTAAGAGCAGCTGCCCCCTGAAAAATGCACCCCAGATTTGATTGATCTCACCCAGGATCCAATTAAAATCATCTACAAATGCAGCTGGCAGGTGGGAAGAGACCCAGTCTGCGAGCTTCGATCCATCTTTAATAAGATAGAACGAGATCAAAAAAATAAAGATGATCCAAATTATAGAAGTAATAATGTTTTTTACGAGGGTTACGGTTTGACCAACAACAGGCTGGATCAACCCTTGAAGAGCACCGAAAAACTGAGCAGCCAAGGCACTCGGGTGGATTGTAAAACCTGCAACACGATATTCCTGCGCCAAGGCACTTTCAATAGTTGTGATGATTTGCTGAGGATTGATCTGAAGCTGCTCGATATTCGCGCTCATCTTCGGGATTATCAAAATGAGAATCACCGCAATGATTGCAACAAAAAGGATATACGTTAAAATAATTATTAGTGCTCTTGGTAACCTTACCCTTTTCTGGATTAAATTAACCGCCGGATTGAGGATATAAGCGATGATTATCGCAATGATGATTGGTGGGACAATCTCACGAAAACGCGTGAATAGATAGATAAAGAAAGCCAATAACAGCAGGCTAATGGTTAGTTTCGTTGCATATGGCCATCGTTGTCTTACCACTTACCCACCTTTAGAGCATTTTGCGGAGCACCAGCTCTGCGGCCCAATTATAAGTGTAGTATTATCGCCAGGGTCACCAGTACGATTAAAAAGGATCCTGCCAGAACACCAACACGGCGAATATCCTTAATCACGTAATGGTAGTCAGGATTAAAACCGGTTGGTCGGTTACCAATCAATGGATCAGAAATCGATTTTTCGATGTTGGGATTGACATCCCTACTGATTTGACGTTTTGATTTTTTTGTCATTAATCACTCCACGGAAGATTCAGGTGAGTTGTCAAGTTATATCCATCAATCGCCTGATAAGTATCTGACCCATATTATATATCCTATTTGTCACCACTTCCCAAACTAGCTTGAACGACAATCCGTTTATTATCGACCATATACGGGTAACAGGAAATTAGAGTGGCCGTGGGACCGGTAGTGGGTGCCATGACCTCAACTTCGGTTGGGGATACAATTTTTATATCAGTGATAATATAAGTAAAAGCATGGTTGGCAGTATAAAGAATGATTTCATCGCCCTTCTGTAATTGGTCTAAATAACGGAATATCTCGCCAAACACATCATTATGAGCGGACAAAACAACATTTCCAGATTGACCTGGATTAGCTGAACCTGAATGCTGTGCTACTCCTTTTTTTAATTGCTCCCATCCATCCCCCTGAACAACGGGGGCGTCAACATTAAGCACTGGTATTTGGATTTGAATGGCCTGTTCAGGACCAGGTGTTGGAATTGGAATTTGCGCCATCGATTGGTAGAGCGGTAGCAAATGGGCGGGAATTTCTCCTACATTTGGCTGTGCACCGTCCTGAGAGTTCGGTGGGGTATGGCCTGAGGGCAAAATCACTGGCACAATAAGTGGCGTGGGGGTGAGTGTGGAGGGAATAAGAGATTCACTAAATTGTGTATTTAAATTACGGAGGATCTGAATGCCACTAAAGATTATAAGAAATAATCCGATCACGGCAAGGATTTCTATGCCAAGTAAAAAATGATCCAACGTATTCTTTATACGGTCGAACAAGGGCGCCTGA
>JBGOYO010000080.1:0-9441 GCA_041479715.1 Anaerolineae bacterium | reverse complement strand
TGAATATGCAGCGTGGCGGGGAAAAAAGCCATCACGCCACTAGCACGGGAAATGTTCTCAGCGCCAACCAGCACAGTATATGTCTGGGCTGAATTTGTCGCTGCTGCTTCAGCGGGCACTGCCAGCCCAGCGAACAGAAAAGACAGTATTACAATTAAACTGAATATTTGTAACCTTTTCATTAATTTCCTCCTATTGAAAATTAAATTTGAAATTGTATAGATCAATTTCCCCATTAGCTACTATTTTAACCAATAACTTCAGAAAATAGGTAAAGATATAATTAAGACCTCATGAGTATCGTGTTGCGATGCTTCTCTACTTTTCCTAGGTCTAGTGCCGAATCTTCATCGATATCTTGATAAGGCGATACAGCTGAAGATTTCGGTGGGAAAAATAACATTCAGTGGGGGATATGAGGCCTGTGACCGAGTCCGCTTGCGTATGTTTCGCCCGTAAAACAGCGGGACTACAGTGAAACCATAATGACACTACAGGAGAAGACATTGCAGGGATAATCGATATATTTTGGAAAGTGTGAATCTGAATGCTCCAGGCGTCAAAGAACGATGTACGCCTTTGAGAGCCGGGATCGACGATCCTGGTTATAAAAGACACCCCCCTCAATCCCCCCATTTTCCAAAAACGGAAAATAGGTGGAAGGTATGAGAGGCCGGGATCAACGATCCCAGCTACAAAACAATAAATTGTAAATACCTTTGTGTCGGAGGGTGCAATCCAGCAATGTCTGTATGTTTTCACTGCTTCGCGCACTATTGTGGTTAAAGGTTCTCTTCTTCGGTTCTGTTTGACTTAGGATGAGCATTCCTCATATTGATTAGGCCTAACAATCCGGCAGCCAGGCCGGCGATGCCGCCTATTGCCAGCCCCCAACGGTCACCAAAGGTTTGGGCGAACCAGCCGACCAGCGGTCCACCGATGGTGGTTGAGCCCAAAAAGGCCATCGACCAGAAAGACATCACCCGTCCGCGCATCTGGGGGGAGCTGGATAACTGGAGAATGCTATTTCCGAGGGAAGTGAAGTAGATCGAGCACGCGCCTGCAAACACAAGGGTGAGCCCCGAAAGGAACAATGTGGGCATGAGGGCCGCAGCCAGCACGGTGGCTCCGAACATGAAGGCGGCGGCAACCAGCAGGGAGGGGGTATTCCTGCGCTGGCTGGCGACGGCCAGGCCGCCAATCACAGCCCCAAGACCCAAGGAAGCCGACAGATAGGCAAGGCCGCTGGCGCCGCTGTTGAAGGTATATTGGGCCAACAAGGGCAAGCTGACCTGAAATTCAAAGGTCAGCATGCCGATGATGGCCAACATCAATAAGGTATCGCGCAAGATGGGCGTGGTACGCACATAATTGATCCCCTCGCGGAGCTGACCTTTTGTTTTCGGCAACGGAGGAGTGACGTGGAGCTCACTGGCACGCATGAGGGCGAGCATGATGACGACGGCGGCATAGGAGATGCCGTTCAGGATGAAACAAGGGGCGATGCCGATGGAAGCGATCAGGATGGCGGCGATGGTGGGACCGATGACGCGGGCAAGGTTCACCAGGCTGGAGTAGAGGGTGATGGCGTTGCGGAGCTTGTCTTCGCCGACCATCTCGATGACAAAGGTCTGACGGGCTGGGTTATCAAAAACATTGACCCAGCCCAGAATAAAAGCCAGGATGTAGACTATCCACAGGGTGACCGTATTGGTGGCGACCAGTACACCGAGGATGAGAGCCAGGAGACCGGCAGCAGTTTGGGTGAAGTAGAGCACGGTGCGCTTGGAGAAGCGGTCGGCAGCGACACCGCCAACCGTGCCGAATAACAGGATGGGGATGTACTGCAAGGCGGAGACGATACCCAGGGCAGTACCAGAATCGGTCAGCTTGAGCACCAGCCAGGCCTGGGCGATGCTCTGCATGAAGGTGCCTGAGGTAGAGATGATCTGACCAAAATAGTACAGGCGGAAATTGCGTACCTCGAATGAGGTGAAGGTGTCGCGGCTGAAGCGTTTGAGCGATCCGATAAACTCGGACATAAGCCCAAGTATACTCTTGAGGGGATTTTATTATGATCGGGGAGTCAACATTGGGTGAGAAGAATAAGCGGGACCGTCTAATACACTTGATATATAAAAGACGCCCCCTCCCGCCTCCCCCAATTCCCCCCAAAAATGGGAATTAGCGGAGGAGAAAATTAATCCCGACCTACGAAGACCATCTGACTCGTACCGGCATCGCTCGAACAAACATCTCGCGAATCTCCGGGCAAAGTCCGCCCTTGTATCGCTCGTACAAAAAACTCGCGACACTTCGTCGCAAATTATTGCCGGGATCAACGATCCCGGCTACAAAACCAACAGATATAATTCGACCCTAAAACGAACGGCCGGGGTCAACGATCCCGATCACTAGCTCCGACCCTGCAACGAAAATATGATTTTAAGGTTATGGGCTGATGAGAACCTGGACGCTGGAGAGGTGGTTGATTCCGGTGATGCGCGTGCCACTCTCGCTGATCTGTAATAGTACCCAAGTGGGTTTCTCCACCTGGTAGGGTACTTCAACGGTGTAGGGCACATAGTTGCCATCGGGTGAGGCGGTGACAAACACTTCTTTATAACCTACCACTGTCCCATCGGCGGTCACCAATTGCACCAGCAAGACACCTGAATCGGGCATGGCGACCCCGCTGACTATTAGCTTGCCACCCTGGATAAGCTGGTTATCCGTGGGCTCGTGGATTACGATCGGCTCGGTCTTGGGTGAGGGCGGGGTAATATTGCTCGTCCCCATCGATAGCAGGATCAGGTCGACCGAGTTGATCGACACGGCGCGCCCGAATGTGTCGAGCACGGTGATCCGAAGCTGACCGAACTCGGAAACACGGGTCAGCTCGAACTGGATTTCCTGGTCAAGGTACAACCAATTAATGGGGCTGCTGATAATCCTTTGCACCTCCTTGTAGAGCAGGCGCGGTTCACCTCCCGGCTGGAGAGGCTCGATCCACAGCTCCACATGATAGTTCCCGGAGGGCTCTGTGTGCAAGTTACCAGTCAAATCAAGCGGTGATACCACCTTGGACATAGGCCCGGGTGAATTGATCTGCACGCCGGCAGGGGGTATGGTGGGTGTGGGGGTGATCGTGGGCGTGCGCGAGGCGCGCGGAGTGGCTGTAGCGCTCAAATCAGGTGTACGGGTAGCGCTGGGAGCGGGGCTCATCGTGATGGTTTGCTCGAATGCCAGAGGGGTGGGGCTATTTTGGTCCTGGGTGGTGACCTCATCCGGCGATGAGGTGGGGGAGACAGGGGGAAAGTCTGCCGCGGTTGTCACCCATGTCGGTGTGGCAGACGGTGTGGTGGTCTGCCCGGCGTTGACTGTCAGCTGGACAAAGGTGGGAATATAGTCCAGAGGCAGGGGTGTGGGGATGGGCGTTGCGTTGAAGCTCGAACAGCCCACCCCCAGCACAATCAGGATCAGGGCAGAGAGGGCGAAAGTGATTCTTCTCATAAGTCAAGCGGCGAAGATGGGCAGGGATCGTCCTCGATCACAATGCGTATCACAGCCTGTAGATATCGGTGTACTTACGGGTGAGGTAGCGAATATAGGGCGCCGGGTCGATGCTGGTGCCAGTCACGCGCTGGATGAGCTCCTGCGGTTCAAACATGCTTCCGTGTTTGTGGATCTTCGCACGTAGCCAGGCGAGCCAGGGGCCAAACTCACCCCGGCGTATCTGCTCTGGTAGGTCAGGGATGTCCTTGTTGATCAGCTCCCACAGCTGGGCGGCGATCAGGTTGCCCAGGGCGTAGCTGGGGAAGTAGCCGATCAACCCGCCCGACCAGTGTACATCCTGCAGAACCCCGGTCGCGTTATCGGGTGGTGTGATGCCCAGGTATTCCTGGAAGCGACTGTTCCATGCTTCGGGCAGATCCTTGATTGCAAGGCTGCCTTCCATCATGGCCATCTCCAGCTCCATGCGGAGCATGATGTGCAGGTTATAGGTGGCTTCATCAGCCTCAACACGGATGAGAGAAGGCTGGACCTTGTTGATGCCCTTATAGAAAGCATTCAGCGACAAATTTCCCAGCTGAGAGGGGAAGTACTCTTGCAGGCGGGGGTAGAAATGCTGCCAGAAGGGCAGGGAGCGTCCGACGAAGTTTTCCCACATGCGGGATTGGGATTCGTGTATGCCGGAGGAAGCCCCGCCGAGCAGTGGGGTTCTATCGAGTGAGGGATCGGAGCCCAGCTCATACATGGCGTGTCCGGTCTCATGCAGGGTGCCAAACAAGGCAGGCGCGAGGAAGTTGGGGTAAACGCGGGTGGTGATGCGTACATCCCCCAGCCCAAAACTACTCGAGAAGGGGTGAAGGGTCTTATCCTGCCGACCGTGGTACCAATCGTAGCCCATTTTGGTGATGAGCTCCACGCCAAAGTCCCACTGCTTCTGCTCGTCATAGGCCAGGTGCATGAAGGCATTATCCACCTGCGGCTGGGTGGCGATTTTACGGATTAGCTCCACCTGCTGGGGACGCACGGTGTTGAAGATGGCTTTGATGTCGACGGTCTTCAATCCGGGCTCGAATACATCAACGAAAGGGTCGTATACGTGGTCGTATGGGGCAAAGCACTCCGCATAGCGTTGTGCCAGGGCGAGGATTTTTTCCATGTAAGGCTGAAAGGAGGGGAAATCGTTTTCAGCGCGGGCTTTTCCCCAGGCTGAATATGCTTCCGTAGTGACCTGGGAAAACTCCATCACCCACTCGGTGGGCACCTTAACCTCTTTATCATATTTGCGTTTGGTCACACTCACAAAGCGGGCATCGAAGGAGTCGGGGTCGAGCTGGGAGATGTAAGGCTGTAGGTCATTCAGCAGCTTGCCAATCTCATCGGAGACGAATTTGACGTGGGCGATCTGCTGCAGAGTAGCGAGCTGCTGACCTCGGTTCACCGCTCCACCTGGGGGCATGTAAGTCTGTTGGTCCCAGTTGAGCAGACCAGATGCAGCTTGCAGGTCGAAGATTTCAGCCATACGGGTCTTGAGCTCTTGAAGTTGTTGTTCTGGTTGCATGCTAGTCCTTTGCTAGTGAAGGTTTGGTATATATGGCGGGCACGGAATTCTCCTATTTCCTACCAGACTAGGCCCGAATTATAAAGGAAGCCGGGATCAACGATCCCGGTACAGCTCATAATAATCATTCGCTGTATTTCGGACGAAGAAAGTCCTCAACTACAAAAAATCAATAGACTGGAAAATTAGACAATCTTCCAGCGGAGGGGCTCGCCGCGCAATGCGGTAAGCACCTCAGAA
This sequence comes from Anaerolineae bacterium, assembly GCA_041479715.1. Taxonomy (GTDB): domain Bacteria; phylum Chloroflexota; class Anaerolineae; order Anaerolineales; family UBA4823; genus FEB-25. The sequence goes on along the minus strand of JBGOYO010000080.1, from coordinate 4,130 downwards.
GCGATATCTTCGGCGGCGCGGTCCTGAGCTTCCTCAGTTTGAGCGCCGATGTGAGGTGTGGCGACTACATTGGGGTGGGCGACCAGGGCGGTGAGCCCGGGTGGCTCGGTGGCGTAGACGTCCAGCGCGGCAGCTGCCACCTGACCCGATTCAAGGGCGGCGAGCAAGGCAGTTTCGTCGAGTATCCCTCCACGGGCAGCATCGACGATGCGCACGCCGCGTTTCATCTGGGCGAAGACCTGCCCGTTCACCATGCCCTTCGATTCGGGCGTGAGTGGCAGGTGGAAGGAAATGAAGTCTGATTTGGCGAACAGCTCAGGCAGCGATGCCGGCTCAGCACCGCGTTTACGGATCTCGTCCGTGGGGACGAGCGTATCGAACCCGATGACGGTCATACCGAGCCCTTTGGCACGGGCGGCGAGGGCAGTGCCGATGTTGCCCATACCAACGATGCCAAGGGTTTTACCGGTGAGCTCAATACCTTCGAGCTGCTTCTTGATCCACAAGCCCTGCTTCATCGTTCCGTCTGCCTTGGGGATCATGCGGGCCAGGGCAAACATCATCCCGACCGCCAGCTCAGCAACCGCCAGGGAGGTGGACTTGGGGGCATTGACCACCGTTACACTGTGGCTGCGGGCAGCCGTCAGGTCGATATTATCCACACCCACGCCGGCGCGCCCCACCACCTTTAGGCGGCTGGCAGCCTCGAAAACTGCCAGGGTAACTTTGGTGCGCCCCCGCACCACCATGGCATCATACTCACCTGCCACTTTTAGCAGGTCATCTGCGGAAATATCGGGTTTGTTATCCACCTGTGCGGCGGAGCTCAGGATTGCGATGCCCTTATCCGAGAGGCCATCTGCGATAAGGACTTTCCAGGTTGCCATACAATACCTCCTTAGAATGTGAGCTGATGGGAATGCAGTTAAGTCAATTTTACACCCAAAGGGATTATGGATGATGAAGGAGGAGTTTTGTCTGGTGAAATGGTGTAGTTGGGCACTTATTAATGAGGTCAAAATAATTGGAGTGTGTTAAACTATATGTGCAGGTGCATGATTAATTGCGATTTGATGAAACCATTTTTACCATACACGTATCGCTTAGCCAGGCATACTTCAGAGCGATCAATGGTGTTTGGATTAAAATCAGGATAGTTTTAAACTGTAAAAGAGTTGTTGGGTTTCTCAAAAAGGCTCGATACAGAATGAGAAAAAACCAGATGGTTCCAACCTACAGAAGAACTTAGCTTTACGACCCATGGTTAAGGGTGGTCAAACAGGCAAGAGAAAAAATGAATGACCCCAGCTTGCAGAATAGCACCAAGATCTTCATGAGAACCATCGGGAGATGTAACCATGAGATACGATTTTGATCACGTGCCAGACCGCCGACCCACCGACAGCATCAAGTGGAACAAATATCATGAAGATGTGATTCCTCTGTGGGTGGCGGATATGGATTACACGGTTGCCGAGTCTATCCAGAACGCCTTGCGGGTACGCATCGAGCACGGAGTGTATGGCTATCCCGACACGCATTCCAGCCTAGGTATGATCTCTGACCTTCGAGATGTGTTGGTGGAACGGATGCAGAGCTTGTATCACTGGCAGATCTCACCGGATGAGCTACTCTTCTTGCCGGGGGTGATTACAGGCTTGAACCTGACCTGCCATGCGATGGCAGCCCCAGGCGGGAATGTGCTGGTGCAGACGCCGGTCTACCCGCCTTTCCTCAATGTGGCCTTTAATGCAGGGATGGAATGCAGCGATGTCGAGCTAGAACGCCGCAGCGATGGGCACTATGAGATCGATTGGGACGCCTTCGAGGCCGGGCTGAACAAGAAGACCAGGCTATTCATCCTGTGCAACCCGCACAACCCGGTGGGTAGGGTATTCCGCAGAGACGAGCTGGAGCGCATGGCGGAGATCTGCCTGCGGAACGGTGTGACGATCTGCTCTGATGAAATCCACTGTGACCTGTTGTATAAGGGGAAGAAGCACCTCCCTATCGCTTCATTGGACCCGGAAATCTCCAAAAACACGGTTACCTTGATGTCTCCTACCAAAACCTATAATATTGCCGGGTTACAGTGCTCATTCGCCATTGTGCAGAACCAGGAGCTGCGCAAGCAGCTGGAGCAATCGATGAAGGGGTTGGTGATGTGGGTGAACCTGATCGGGTTAACTGCAGCGCTAGCAGCCTACCGCGAAGGGCAGGAATGGCTGGAACAGGCACTGCACTACCTGGAGGGCAACCGTGATTACTTGTTTGACTATGTGCGCGATCAGCTGCCCATGTTGCAAATGGTCAAGCCCGAAGGCACTTACCTGGCGTGGCTGAACTGTCGGAACGCCGGCATCCAAGGCAGCCCCTATGAGTTCTTTTTAAAGGAAGCCCGAGTCGGGCTCAACGATGGGGCTACCTTCGGCGGCGGTGGAGAAGGGTTCGTCAGGCTCAACTTTGCCTGCACCTGGGTGCTGCTTACCCTGGCATTGGAACGGATGAAATCTGCAATCGAGAGGCTTGCCGAGTAACCTGGCTTATTCGTAGCGCAATGCTTCGACTGGCTCGAGGTTGGCAGCCCGGTTGGCAGGGTAGAGGCCGAAGAACAATCCCACTGCAGTGGAGAATAAGGTGGCGATCAGGATAATATCGATGCCTATGGAGGGGGTGATGGCGGCATTATTGGCTTTGGCAATCTGCGAGACGATGATGGCGATACTGTAGCCGAGGATAATGCCGATCACGCCGCCGACAAGGCTGAGCACGGCCGATTCGGCCAGGAACTGGACCAAGATATCCACTTTGTGAGCCCCGACTGCCTTACGCAACCCGATCTCGCGCGTGCGTTCCGTCACCGAGACCAGCATGATATTCATGATCCCGATCCCGCCCACCAGCAAGGAAATAGCCGCAACGCCTCCCAGGAAAATGGTCAACACGTTGGTGATGGTGCTGGCAGTAGAGAGGAAATCCTGCTGGGTGAGAATAGTGAAGTCATCGGCGCCGATAGCTGTTCTGTGACGGGTGCGCAGGATTTGGGCAACTTCGTCACTGGCAGCTGGGACATCCTTGGGGCTGACGGCTTCTACCAGGAGTAAATCCACCTGGTTGGACGTGGTGTGATGGATCAGCCTCTCCTGGGAAGTCGTAAATGGCACCATGACCTGGTTATCGGCATTGGAAAAGCCCGAGCCACCTTTGGATTCGAGCACACCGATCACGCGGAACGGCTGACCTTCAATACGCACGGTCTCGCCCACCAGGCCTTGCTGGCGTCCGAAGAGCTTGTCGGCGACTACCGATCCGAGCAAAACCACGGAGGCCCGGCCCAACATCTGTTCCTGATTGATGAACTCACCTTCGGTCAGGTTGTACTTGCGCACACTGGCATAATCGGGGGTCACGCCGGTGATGCTGGTGGTGGTGCTTTCACGCCCGAAAGTGACCTTACCACTACCCTGGACAACGGGGGCGACTGCCTGGACGGACGGAGCCTGAAACGGATCGGCGATGGCAGCTGCGTCTTCCAGGGTGATAGGTTTCGGGTTGCGTACATCTTCTGAACCACCGCGGAACACGAACACCAGGTTGGTGCCGATACCGTTGATCGATTCGGTGATGGTAGCCTGTGCGCCACGCCCAATGGAGACCATGGCGATGACGGCACCCACTCCGATGACGATACCGAGGATGGTGAGCCCGGCGCGCAGCTTGTTGGCGGAGAGGCTTTCAAACGCTTCGAGCACAGCTTGTCCGATGTTCATAACGCCTGCTCCACAACACCGTCACGGATATGGATGATCCGCTGAGACTGAGAGGCGATATCGGGTGCATGTGTGACAATAATGAGCGTGGTGCCGTGTTCGCGATTAAGACTGAGCAGGAGCTCCAAGATCTCGAGACCCGATCGGGTGTCTAAATTTCCAGTGGGCTCATCTGCGAGCACGATGGCGGGGTCATTCACCAAAGCCCGTGCAATCGCAACCCGCTGCTGCTGGCCTCCCGAAAGCTCATTGGGGCGGTGATGCATCCGGTCAGCCAACCCAACCGATTCAAGGGCCAGGCGCGCCTTCTCACTCCTGTCCTTGATACCTTTGGAATAACGCAGGGGGAGCTCCACGTTT